>ONUI01000206.1 GCA_900320995.1 uncultured Eubacteriales bacterium | reverse complement strand
GCGTACAAGGTCGGGATCACGGGGATATCGGCGTTGAGGTCGAAGGGAGTGGCATAGCTGTCCACCTGCTCGATGACTTCTTCACGTGAAGCCGCCGTTTTCTCGATGATCGTCGGCAGCTTTTCGGTCAGCACGCGTACGGGCAGACCGCTTTCCTCCGCGTAGAAGGAATGGAACGCCTCATGCGCCGCGAAGATCGTATTGAGAGAATTCTTGATATCGTCAAGGGACGCGCCCTTGATGATCGCGGCGATATTCAGATTATATACCGTCGAGTCGGGATCCAGCTTCTGCTCAAGATACATGCCGCGCTCGCTGGGCGTCAGCGGATAGACCTTGACCTTCTTTTTCTTCTTGCCGACCGTTTTCGCGTTCGCCTTTTCGATCAGCTGACGCTCGATCATGTACGGTGTTTTGCCCGCGAAGATATCCGCCGTGGAAACGTGATAGACCTTACATTCCTCGGCGATCATCGCGCACTTGATGGAGTCGCCGCCCAATGCGAAGAAATCGTCTTCGATACCGACGTTCTCGACGGAGAGGATCTTCTCAAACGCGTCGCACAGCGCCTTTTGGATATCGGTCTCGGGCGCGACATAATCGCTCTTGAAGGCGCCTGCCTCGGGAGGCGTCAGCGCGCTTCTGTCGAGCTTACCGTTCGCGTTGACCGGCAGCTTGTCGAGCTTGACAAAGAACGCGGGGATCATATACGGCGGCAGCTTTTCGGCAATCGCCTCTTTGAGATCGTCCGCGTCGACAGGCTCGTTCTCGACATAGTACGCGACCAGATAGACCTGTCCGTACTGGTTCTTGAAGTCCTTGATCGCGGCGTCATGCACGCCCTCGGTATTCTTGATGACGTTCTCGATCTCACCCGGCTCTACACGCTGACCGTTGATCTTGACCATCCAGTCCTTACGGTTGAGATAGATGATGTTGTCGTCCTCGCCGCGGCGCACGATGTCGCCGGTTTTCAGCATCTTCGGATAACCGTCCTCGGCGGCGAAGGGGTTGTCGACAAAGGTCTGTGCGGTCAGCTCGGGCAGGTTGAGATAACCGGTCGCGAAGTGGCCCGAAAGGCACAGCTCGCCCTCATCGGCAAGACTGCCCTCTTCATCGAGGATATACGCCTTTTCGTTGCCGATCGGCTTACCGATGGGCGTATTGTCATAGGGCTTGTCTATTTTGAAGCCGGTCACGGCGGAGGCGGACTCCGTCTGACCGTACATGACGAAGATGTCGAAATCCTCGCTGTATGTACCCGACACGCGCTCGCTGCCCGTGTATACCGTTTTCAGCGAATCGCCCTTGGGCTTGAACACCTTGAGCATCTTGGGGCTGATAAAGGTGCGGTTGATCTGATTCTCATAAATGAAATCCGCGAGCAGTACGGGATCGCGCATCGCTTCATACGGCATCAGATACGCCGTCATCAAACCGCACAGCGGCGCGAATACGCCCTGTACCGAAGCAACAAAGGTGAACGGCGCGCCCAGAGCGGCACGATATCCCTTCGGCGCGTTGGCGTAATCGATATAGCGGATAACGGAATCGCTGATGCTCAAGTGCGAGTGCAAAACGCCCTTGGGCTTTCCGGTAGAGCCGGATGTGTAGATCAGCAGAGACGGATCGTCATCCTCTGTCTCCACAATGCCCTCAAACGGCGCAGCGTCCCCCATCTTCTTCAAAAACTTCTCGTTGATGTTCGCCTTGGCGTGACAGTCGGAGCGGATATATTCCAGTCGCTCCGCGGGATAGGTCGGCGACAGCGGCGCGAATGCCGCCCCCACCAGCCATGTCGCGTACATCGCGGCAAGATATTCCTTGTTGCGGGGAAGCTCGATGGTGACGAAATCACGCGGATGAACGCCCATCGCGCTCAGCTTGCCCGCGATCCTGCGCGCGTAAGCGTCGAGCTGCGCAAACGTAAAGCTATTGTTCTCACCCTGATCCACGATAACGGTGTAGTCGGGATTGTTTATCACATTCAGATTGATTCGACGGATCAAATCACTCATACAATACCTCCTTGATCGTCATACAGCGGTCTACCCGCGGGCGGAATAAAAAGACCGCGGGACAGCCGACGAAATTTACATTTACTCGATGTTGAGCACCTTGGTAAAGCCGGTCAGACGGAAGATCTCCAGCACATTGGGAGCTAAGTTTTTCAGGGTCAGATTGCCCTTGCCGACGGTGCGGTTCGCGCCGACGACCACTCTCAGTCCGCCGGAGGAAATGTAATCCACCTTCTCCATATCGAGAACCATCTTCTCGCATTTGGGAGCGGCTTCATTGACCGCCTGTTCCAGCTCACGAGCCGTCAGGGTGTCGATACTGCCCTCGATAAAGATCGTGCAATTCTTGTCTTCAAAAGTAGTGTTTAAAGTCATAATGTGCCTCCATATGGATTTATACAATTATACAGCATAATTATAGCGCCGTTTCGGTACATTTGCAACACTTTCGCGCTAAAAAAATGAATTATTTCGTCACTTTTCACATCACGGAACACTTCGATTGATAATCAACATCATTGGCGGTAATCCAAAAGAATCCTCCGTCAGGAACAGTAATCCTCCAACCGCTCTTTTAATTCTTTAAGAGAATCAATATGGATCCCTTCCTCCAGCCTGACGCGGTCGGATTTCGGCAGATCGGACAGCTGTGTATCCGTTCTGAGCATCATTTCTCCGTCCTTGAAAACCGTCACTCTTCCCTCTGAGATCCCGATAATATAGCCGTTTTCGGCTGTACTCTCCTGTGTCGGAACTACAGTCGCGGACGGCGACGTCGCGGCGGGTGTGACCGACGTCATCACGACAAGATACAGGAGCAGGATCGCTCCCGTGATCAGTATCAGCTTCTTCACATCACTCACCTCAGATGTAGTTTTCCCTCTTCTTTTATATATTATTCCTATTTTTGCCCTTGGTTTACGATCAAAAATCTCTGTTATTTTAAAAATATCTATTTATT
Source organism: uncultured Eubacteriales bacterium (assembly GCA_900320995.1). Classification (GTDB taxonomy): domain Bacteria; phylum Bacillota; class Clostridia; order Oscillospirales; family Acutalibacteraceae; genus Ruminococcoides. The sequence goes on along the minus strand of ONUI01000206.1, from coordinate 697 downwards.
TTTTTACCGAAAAGTGGTATAATTGCAATATATATTGTATTCAACAATAACCACGTAGGCGCAACGCGCTTTATTCAAGCAGCCGCGTTCAAGCAGCCGCGCCTATGATTTCTCAGTTCATCTCACAGATTTCAGGAGGAATAACATGAGGAAGACCGATATAAGCAAGTATACAGACAAGATCGACGTTCAGCCGAAAAAACAGAGCGGCGCGAAAAAGATTCTGTCCGTCATCGGCAGGGTGCTTTTGACCGTTGTTCTGGTGATGGTGATCGCCGGTATCATCGTCGGTATCTCTGTCGGCGCGTATGTGATCAAGATCGCCAACGAGCCTACCGGTATCGACCTGAACGCCCGTTCACTGAACCTGAGCTCCTTCATTTATGTCGAGAACAAGAAGAACGGCGAATTTGAAGAATACCAGACGCTCTACGGCACGGAAAATCGTATTTGGGTCAATCTCAAGGATATGCCCAAGGCGATGCCCGAGGCGATCGTCGCCATCGAGGACAAGCGTTTTTACGAGCACAACGGCGTCGACTGGTTCCGTACCGGCTCGGCGATCCTGTCACTGGTGACCGGCAGGGACAACTACGGTGGTTCCACCCTCACCCAGCAGCTCGTCAAGAACATCACCGACGACAGCGAGGTTTCTCTCACCCGTAAGCTCAGAGAGATCTTCCGCTCGCTGAACATC
>ONUI01000092.1 GCA_900320995.1 uncultured Eubacteriales bacterium | reverse complement strand
CTGCCGGCGCTCATGCGTGCCCAAAAGGTGCAGAAGCGCTCCGCCAAGTCGGGTATGGACTTCCGTTCTGCCGAAGAAGCCGCCGCCAAGGTGCCCGAGGAGCAGCGTGAGCTGTTCGCGGCGATCGACAGCGGCGACAAAACGAAAATCGAAGAAGAGCTGGGAGATCTGCTTTTCTCTGTTGTCAACATCGCTCGGTTTGCCGGTGTGGACGCGGAACAGGCGCTCACTCGCTCGACCGACAAATTCGCCAAGCGCTTTCGCGCGGTGGAGGCGCTCGCAAAGGAGCGCGGCATCGATATGAAAAACGCACCTGATTCGTTAATCGATTCCCTCTGGGAAGAAATTAAATAAACAACAAGCGAAACTATTCGCAAAAAAGATTAATTGGAGGAAACTAAAATGAAAAAGTCAGAACTCATCGCAGTTGTAGCTGAAAAGGCTGCTATTTCCAAGAAGGACGCTGAGGCTGCTGTAGCTGCTACCTTCGACACCATCGTTGAGACCATCGCTGCCGGTGACAAGATTCAGATTGTTGGCTTCGGTACCTTCGAGAGAAGAGAAAGAAATGCTCGTACCGGCGTAGATCCCAGAACTAACGCTAAGATCGAGATCCCTGCTTCCAAGGTTCCCGCATTCAAGGCAGGCAAGGCTTTCAAGGACGCTGTAAACAAGTAATTTGATACAGATAAGCAGAGCTGACAGGTAACTGTCAGCTCTTTCCTTTTGTTAGTGAGGAGTGAGGAGTTAGGAGTGAATAAAGGAAAACATCTGCTGCGGCGCAGTATTATCATCCCCTTTTGCTGACGATAGATTCTTTTTTGAAGACACCAAGAGAATGTAGATTCAGCACAATGGAAGTGATAAAGATGAAAGCTATAATATCATGCCAATTCCTCATTTCTCATTTCTAATTCCTAATTAAATACGGCCGCCCTTTCGGACGACCGTTTTGTTTATGCGATTATTTCAGTGCTTTTTCGATATCGGCGTTGATGTCCGCCTGTTTATCGCTGATCACCAGCCATACGAAGTTGCCGCTATCCTTGACGGAACAAGCCTCGATCATGCTGACCTGCTCGGCGTTATAGCTTTTCGCGTCGCTGAGCTGAGAACGCAGGCGGCTTTCGAGCTGAGCCTTGACACGACCTGCCGCGTTGGCGTCGACCGCTTCTATAAGGACGACCTCGGTGTAGCCCTCAGAGGCCGCTTTGGTGAATTCCGCTGCGAACTGCTTAACGTCCTCGGTCGGAATGGTGTAGTAGCGCTTAAGATTATCAGCGCTTTCCACCGCGGTCAATGTGCTCAAATCATATTTGCTGTTGACGTCATCCATCACCTTCTTGAGGTCGACGTTCTTCGCGCCGCACGCGGTGAGCATCGCCAGTGCCAGAACGGCCGCAATGATAATGGTAAATACTCTTTTCATTTCGGTTCCTTCTTTCTTTTTGTTTGTGCTATTATACCGCATCTCGATGAAAAAATCAACGGGCGTGTCAGCATTGTAACATTGATGCGTAAAAAACAGGGATGTTGTTGAGATTTCAAACCGTGTATGGTATACTGATCTCAGTTTACGGAAATCGGGTGATCTGATGAAAACAGATTTAGTTTGTGTCAACGATATTGAAATGGAATACTTTTCCTTCGGCAGCGGAGAGAGGGCGTTTGTCATTTTGCCCGGCGTTTCGACACGCAGTCTGATGCTTTCGGCTATGGCGGTCAGCGCGGCTTACAGGGCTTTCGGCGAAGAATACACCGTCTATGCCTTCGACCGCCGCCGTAATATGCCCGACGATTATTCTGTCAGGCAAATGGCGTCCGATACCGCCGCCGTCATGCAAACGCTCGGGATCGCCGACGCTGATATCTTCGGCGCGTCACAGGGTGGTATGATGGCGATGTGTATGGCGATCGACCATCCCGAGCTGGTGCGTAAGATGGTGCTCGGTTCCACCGCCGCCAGGATGGATGATCGGGGGAGAGAGGATACAAAACGCTGGATCACACTCGCGCAAAGCGGTGATCTGACCGCCTTGACCGCTGAGCTGATCGACACGCTGTACTCCGAAAACACCATCAGCAAATATAAAGATATGCTGATTCATATGAACGACGGGATGACGGAGTATGATATCAGGCGGTTTATTTTGCAGACGCAGGCGCTCGATGATTTTGATATCACGGGTGAATTGGATAGGATCCAATGTCCCGTCCTGGTGATCGGCTCGGAGGGCGACAAGGTACTCCCGCCGTCACAGTCGCGCCTGATCGCCGAGGCGCTCAACGCGTCATTATATATGTACAGCGATGAATACGGACACTGCGTCTTTGATGAAGCTCCCGATTATAAACAGCGCTTGCTTGACTTCTATCATCAGCCATGAAGCATTCTCCGATGCAACACGATAATCCTAAACACTATTATTCGTTAAACGAATATTATAAACAAAAATATGGTAAAAAGGTGTATCGACTCGCCATCAGCGGAGGCATGACCTGTCCCAACCGTGACGGCACGATCGGGGAGAGGGGATGTATCTTTTGCAGTGCGGGCGGTTCGGGTGAATTCGCTTCATCCGCAGGACTGACCGTCGGTGAACAGCTCGAAGTTGCCAAACGCAGGGTGCGCTCCAAGACCCGCGACAACCTGTATATCGCGTATTTTCAGCCGTTCACCAACACCTACGCGCCTGTCGAAAAACTGCGGGCTTTGTATGAGGCGGCGATCGCTCCCGATGATATCGTGGGGCTTTCGATCGGCACACGACCCGACTGTCTGCCGCCCGAGGTGATCGAATTGCTGCGGGAGATCAACCGCAAAAAGCCCGTGACCGTAGAACTGGGGTTGCAGACGATCCACGAAGCTACCGCCGCCTATATCCGGCGCGGCTATCCGCTTTCCGCTTACGATGAGGCGGTCAAGGCGCTTCACAAGGCAGGGATAGAGGTGGTCACCCACGTGATCCTCGGTCTGCCCGGTGAAACGGAGGAAATGATGCTCGAAACCGCGGCGTATGTCGGGCGAGTGACCGACGGCGTCAAGCTCCAACTGCTGCATGTGCTCAAGGGCACCGAACTTGCCGTCGATTATCTCAACGGGCTTTTCCGTACCCTGACGCTCGAGGAATACGCGCGCATTTTGTGCCGTTGTATCCGCATCCTGCCTGACAATGTCGTGATCTATCGACTGACGGGCGACGGTGATAAAAAAAGCCTGATCGCGCCGCAGTGGAGCGCGGACAAAAAGCGTGTACTGAATTATATCAACAAAAGTTTAGCGGATAATCGGATACAGCAGGGTGAACAATAATCTGTGGAAAATCTGCCGAAAATTTATAGGGATATAGCACTGTTATTATTCTAAATTAGAAATATATTGCAAAATTCCTGTGCTATACTTTTTCCACATCATGTAGAAGTTTGTCTAATCATAGATTTTTATATATTTGTGGAGATGATGATTCCCGATGAAAAAGTTTTTAGCAATTGTTTTAACACTGCTTTTATGTACGGCTGTGCTTCTCACCGGCTGTAAAAGTGAGAAAAGCGCGCCTACCGAGGTCCAGCCCGCGACAGTGGCGGCGACCGAATCCGGTTATGATACGACCTCTCCCAAGAGCGCGGAGTGGTTCGACAGCGCGGTGTTTGTCGGTGACAGCGTCACCTTAAAGCTCGACTACTATTGCCAGGAGCATCCCGAGGCACTGGGCAAGGCTTCATTCTACTGCGCAGGCAGTCTGGGATATACCAACGCGCTGTGGGCGCTCGACAATCCCGAGGCGGTTCACCCCTTCTATGAGGGCTCCAATCATCTGGTCGAGGATTGTGTAGAGATCACCGGTAAAAAGAACGTATTCATCATGCTGGGCATGAATGATATCGGCTTGTACGGTACCGACGGCGCGATGAACAGCTGTAAGCAGGTCGTGGCTAAGATCCTCGAAAAGGCACCCGACGCGCATATCTATCTGCAGACTGTCACCCCGATGATCGAATCGGCACAGCTCGAGACCTTCAACAACACGTTGGTCAAGGAATTCAACGGCAAGCTCAAGGCGTATTGCGACGAAAAGGGCTATCGTTATTTAGATGTATATTCCGCTCTCGCGGATGATAAGGGTAATCTGCCGAAGGAGCTGTGCAGTGATCCCGATAACATGGGTCTGCACTTCAACGACACCTCCTGCCAGATGTGGGTGGATTATCTGAAGAAGAACGCGTAATATCATTGCCATTGCGAGGCGGTAAAACTTGTCTTACAAGCTGTGGCAATCTCAACCGGATATCATTGTCATTGCGAAGCGGAAAACTTGTTTTGCAAGCTGTGGCAATCTCAACTGAATATAGAACGGAGGTCAAAAATGAAAAGATTTCTTTGTGTGATCGCAGTGATCACCGTACTGGCTGTAACTCTCTGCGCCTGCGGACAGGCGGCAAAACCGCTCTCCGAGATTTTTGAGAAGCTCAAGACCGATTACAACATCACCGATCTGTTAGAGTACAAGAGCGCGGATGATCTGAGCCGTTACGGTATCAAGGCGGAGGATGTGGAAGAATCCGCCGGCGGCGTCAATAAGACCGGCGTCAATCAGGAAGAGATCGTTCTGGTCAAGACGAAGGACGCCGAAGCGGCAAAGCGTGTGCAGGACGCGCTGAGCAAGCGCCTGGAATCCAAGCTGAATGAGACCAAGAACTACAATCCCGAGCAGTACGCTATCGTAGAGAAATGCTCCGTGGATGTCGACGGCAACTATGTGTCCATGATCATCTCTTCCAATGCCGAAGCGATGAAGAAGGATTACAAAGCCGCTATCGGCGTAAAATAATAAAAAAATTACCGTGAATTTGAAGGGCGTTTCCCTCAAATCCACGGTTTTTGTTTTATACCGGTTTATATTGAAACAATCGTATTATTACCGGGGTGTATCGCTGTCAATGATCGCCCTGATTTCTTTTTCCGCTGTATCGATCTCCTCGCGAAATTCCCGCGCCGATACCCGTATCGCGCCGTTGCCGAGGATGATCAGCTGTTCCATGCCGTCGGAGGTGACGACTCGCACACGGTTGTTTTTCGCCAGCTTGTAGGAGGCGCGCTCGATGTACATGTCGGCGGTCTCAGCCTCTTTGGTATAGACGATGGTGATGTTGTTGTGCTTCTCTACTTCGCGCACGTGACCTTTGATCTTGTAGGCGTCAAAGACGAGGATCAGCTCGCATTTTTTGTAGCCTTGATAATTGCACAGGGTGTTGATGAGCAGGTTGCGGGCGACGTCCATATGCTCGTTGACCATCTCGTGCAGGTTATCCCACGCGTGGATGATGTTGTAGCCGTCCACCAGCACATATTCTACGCCGTTGTAGTCGGCGGGAAGATTCTTTTTCCTCTTTTGCTTTTGCGGATCGACGGTCTTGTAGCGCTTGGGCTCGCTGTACTGCTTTCGGCGCACGGGACCGTAGGTCTGTTCAAAGATCTGCATCAGCTCCTTGTCGGAGGCGAAAATGTCTTTTTGGTTCTTGAAGCGGGACAGATCCTTAGTCGGTGAAGGATCCGTGCCGCTGTCTTTCTTTTCGCTGAGCACACTCGGCAGGTGCATATGAGAGGGCACTTCGTCCCATTTGACAGTATGACCCGCGCCGTGAGAGCAGAACACCGAGTCCGCGGTGTTGACAACGTCGCTGTCCGCGTCATAGCCGATCGCGTCGATCACCTCGTCGGCGTTGTGACACGGCTCATATCCTTTCAACGTTGTGCTCAGACTGCCGTTGCCGTGGGTATACTGCATGACCTCCTTGGCGTAATCGCGCATGGTAGATACGGGCGCGGTACCGGTGAGCGTCGCGGTATCGGCGTCGGTCTCGGGTGTGTCAAAGCTGCCGTGCATCCGTGTGATATCCGTCATTGCCCTGCCGATGTTCTCAGCGGGTACGGTCAGCGTAAAGCTGTAGATGGGTTCAAGCAGCACGCTTTGTGCAGAGCGCAGTCCCTGCCGTACCGCGCGGTAGGTCGCCTGACGAAAATCGCCGCCTTCGGTATGCTTGGGATGCGCCTTGCCGGATTTGATGATGATCTCCAT
>ONUI01000009.1 GCA_900320995.1 uncultured Eubacteriales bacterium | reverse complement strand
CAGCTTCATCGCCTTGAGGTTGATCTCCTTATAGCCGCGCTGTGCGGCGCGCGCGGTGGAGCGCGATTTGGTGAACGCGGGCGGGTCGAGGATGATGAAATCCCAATCCCGACGGTGCTCCTTTTCCGCCTGCGTCAACAGCTCAAACACGTTCGCGGTGACGAAGTCGATATTGGTCATGCCGTTGAGGGAGGCGTTGCGCCTCGCCATATCGATCGCGGTCTGCGAGATATCCACGGCGGTCACATGCTCGGCGACGGTGGCGGCGTTCAGCGCGAAAGCTCCCGTATGGGTGAAGCAGTCGAGCACCCTTTTGCCCCTCGCGATCTTCGCGACCGCGCGGCGGTTGTATTTCTGGTCGAGGAAGAAGCCCGTCTTTTGTCCGTTGACATAGTCCACCGCATAACGGATGCCGTTCTCGGTGATCCCGACCTCGCCGCTGAGATCGGTACGCAGTCCGTCGAGCGGGTAAAAGCCCTTGTATTCCCTGAGCCCTTCCAGCTCGCGCACCTTGACGTCGTTACGCTCATAGATCGCGTCGACCGGATAGCCGCGTTCTTTCAGTACATCGACCAGCAGTCGGAAGATCGTTTCCTTGACACGGTCGGTGCCCAAAGAAAGCACCTGCGCGACCAGTACGGTTTCAAATTTATCCACCGTCAAGCCGGGAAAGCCGTCCGCTTCGCCGAAGATCAGGCGGCAGGAGGAAAAATCCTCACCCATCACGGTCAGGCGGTAATCGACCGCGTACTCGACGCGGCGGCGATAAAACGCCGTATCAAAGCGATCATTCGCGTTTTTGGAGATGATCCGCACACGGATCTTGGAGCTGTCATTGATGTAGCCCGATCCGAGATACCGACCCTTTTCGGTCAGCACATCGACGATATCGCCGTTTTCATAACTGCCGTCGATCTCTTTGATCTCGTCATGATAGACCCAGATATGGCCGCCCTTGATAAAGCGCTCGCATTTTTTGCTGACGGTGACCCGCGGGTATCCTCTGTCCATATTGCTCTCCTGAAGTAACCACCGAATCAATCGACGTAACAATAACGGCGTCATTGCGAAGCCCGCATCGGTTAGGATGAAGGGAGTCGAACCCCGATTGGTTGATAGCGGTCTATTTCCGCCTGCTCTTTGTCAAAATCCTCGTGAATACGCCGAGTATTCACTCCGGTTTTTCCTCGACCAGACAAAAATTGACTCGCTATCAACTGCTTTGCACCGAGAATGAGATCATTTTCATGGATTTCTCGGTGCAGAGGAGGAGTAACCCTTTGCGATCGACGATAAGCCGATAAAGACTGAAAATGACTCATTATCGGCAATTGAGTTCGGCTCTCTTCATCCTAAGGTTGAGATTGCCACGTCGGGCTCGATCGCCCTCCTCGCAATGACTATTCATTTGCGGGCTGTGGCAATCCCCTTGTTATTCATGACATGAACAGTGAGATTCTGCTCCTATCAGGGGGATTCCCACGGCGGGGCTTTGCCCCTCCTCGGAACGACGACGAATACGAAAACCGCATTAATCGGCGTTTACTGAAAAGGTTGTTCATTCGGTTGAAATCGCCGCGTATCATGCGGTGTTATCTATAGTATGATTATAGCATAATCCGGCGAAAGTGCAACCGGAAATTTCCGTGATTCCGGTAGAAAAAACGGTACATTTCCCTATAGTTGCAAAATTTGTCAATATATGGTATAATAACCATAATTGTGAGGAGTTGTCCAAATCTGTGATTTGGCTAACAACTCCCATGCAAGGCTCTCCCAAGAAGCGGAGCATACTTGCGAACGCTGATTGGCTGAGAGCTACTGCAATTACCTATGCCTTTTTCGCAGATTCTTTTTATACGGACTCACGCTCCGACAGGGAGGTAAGTTATGGCTCGATTATGGGAAACCTACAAACAAAAGGCGCAGGACATCAGACCGTTTCTGCGGACAAAAATCGGCTCACGGATGGGGATCATCGCGATCATCGATTTTATCGCGCTGTTCTTCGCGCCGCTGATCCACGGCTTTGTCGGCACCGCCATCTTCGGCTGCGTCGGCAGTGTCTATCTGATACTGATGTGGCGCAAGCTCGACAAAGAGCATGTCATCGTCCCCACCGTCATCCTGTGCATCCCGATGCTGCTGGATATGCTGATCTATATGGCGCATCCGCAGATCAGGAACATCATCGTCGGCTTTCTGGTCACAATCATCACGCTGTTCCTCGTCGCGCTCTCTCCGATGTTCGGCTTCTTTGATAAGATACAAGACAGGATGAACACCCTGCTTGCCGCGGGCGTGGTGTGCGTGGTGGTAGTCGTGGTAGCGTGTGTGATCATGCTGCTCGTCAACATCGCGTGGTGGATCCTGTGCATCATCGCGTTCTTTGCCGTGGTCGCGGTATTCATGGGCGTGGTGTTCTCCACCGCGGCATACACCGCCTCGGACGGACGACGACAGGCGCGCCGCAAGCGTGAGCGTGAGCGAGGCTCCGCCGAAGATCGCTATCGTGATTACCGTCCCGTTGAGAGGGATACCACGATCTACAACGTGGAGGACGACGATATCCGCAACTCAGATGAGGATACGATCGACAATGATTTGTAACAGCGGAAGACTTTATGGTATAAGCGCAAAGCTATCCGCCGGGCAATCTCTTCGATTGAGATTGCCGCAGTATCGGCTTTGGCGCCGATACTTCGCAATGACTGATTCATAAAAGACGAAAGCGTGCACACAAGGTGCACGCTTTCTCTTTGGGGAAAAATCCAAATAAAATGAGGGTTTTTTATACGGATCGGGGTGATCCGTATGAGGAGGGTAGAACATACAAGGAGTTGCGGTTTCTCTCTTGCATGTTTATATTATAGCGGAACGGTTCAGAAAGTTGTTAACGTTCTATTAACGAGGGTTGAACAATTTTCAAACACTAATCACTAATCACTGACCACTGACCACTGACCACCAATCACTGACCACTGATTACTCATAATTACGGATCAGGGTGACGACCTTGCCTAAGAGGATCGCCTTGTCCACGATGATCGGCTCAAAGGCGTCGTTCTCGGGCTGCAGGCGGATATGTCCCTTTTCCTTATAAAAGCGCTTGACGGTGGCGCTGCTCTCACCGCTGATCTCATCCTCGACCATCGCGACGACGATATCGCCGTTGTCGGCGGAGGGGGTATGGTGCACGATGATGATGTCGCCGTCAAAGATGCCCGCGTTGATCATGCTCTCGCCCACGACGCGCAGGGCGAACAGCTCCCTGCCCTTGCTGATATCCTTGGGCACGGGGATATAGGTCTCGATATCCTGCACCGCCAGGATCGGCTGACCCGCGGTGATGCGGCCCATCAGCGGCACCTTGGAGGTGGGCTGTTCATTCTTCAGGCGGATACAGCGGTTGAGTCCTTCCTCACGCTCGATCAGTCCGCGTTCCTCGAGCGCCTTGAGATGATACGCCACGGTCGAGGTCGAACGGAACCCCGTCGCGTCACACAGCTCGCGCACCGAGGGGATACGTCCGTTCTCGGAGCCTTCGAGGATGCAGTCATATACTTTTTGTTGTCCTGTGGTTAACGGCTTCATACAATCACCTGTTTCCTCTTTTGATACACTATTATCATACCACATCTTTTTGCAAATTGCAACATTTGTTCGAGGGTTTGTCAAAATTTTTCCGCCTCGATGAACAGAGTATTCACAGGCTGTTCACCAAAAGCGCCGACACAGCTGATACAATCATATTAAACGGTTCAGATTACATTTATGTAAAGGTCTTGCAATTCACGACGCTTTCTATTACAATATATATGATACGCGTGATCACTCACGCTCTGACAGAATATGTCATTTCGTGCGACAGGAGGTCGGTATGAAAATGAAAAGGATCCTCAGTTTGGTACTTATCACGGCGCTCATCGCCTCTGTATTCACGGTCTTTTCGCTGAATACCGCGGCACAGGACGTCGATTTGGGAGATACAGGCGCGGATAATACGCTTACCGTCACCTGCCGCAGACAGGTTCTCGGCGTGGTCGAGGTCGGCAGCGAATTCATCTATCAGGTCGCGCTGGACAGTGCCGGCTACACCGTATCGGCAGGCGAAGGTCAGCTCCGCTATGACGACAGCTACGTCAAAATCGTTGAGCACGGCGAAAAGCGATCCGACGGCAGTATCAATATGAACGCCTACAGCTTCCCTACACGGATCCGCAACTCGAACCTGATCACCAATTATTTCGGTGAAAAGAACATAGCGTACTATAACTTTTCTAAATACAGCGGCGTCGGCACCTTTACCGATGACCAACACTACTTCAAGGTTCGCATGAAGGCGCTCAAGGCGGGCACCGTTGATATCTGGCATTATTCGGTCAAATTCAGTTCCGGTCTGTTCACCTCACTGATCACCGATGACATCAGCAACAAACAGCTCGACCCCATCCCCTACACCATCCGCACCGTCGAACCCGCACAGGGCTATGTCGGTGACGCGGACGGCGACTGGAATCTCACCATCATGGACGCGACCTACCTGCAGCGCATCTCCGCCGGCGAAAACCTGACCTATAACGAGGTCAGCGCGGACGCCGACAGCGACGGCAAGGTCGATCTGCTCGATTCACTGAACGTCCTGCGCTATCACGCGGGCAAGCAGACAAAGGGCAAGGTCGGCGAATGGATCTTCGCGTCGGAGCAGTGATCCCGACCGCGGCGCGGTAAGAACCCGATCTTAAAACCCAAGCATAACCAATAGCAAAAGGCGCAGTCAAACGACTGCGCTTTCTTTTTATGCTGCTATGCCATGCGCGAAGTCAACCGAAAGCCTTCCCCTCGGGGGGCGCGTGCGCCCTTTTTTCGTGTCACTGTAATGTGCCGTTGAAAACAAAAAGCCTTCCCCTCGGGGACGCGCGCGTCCTTTTATCTGACTAACGGACAGGCTCTGTGTACAACAGCCTTCCCCACGGGGGACGCGCGCCCTTTTATCTGTTTTTCGGATAAGCCTTGCAAAACAGCCTTCCCCTCGGGGGATGCGCGCATCCTTTTTCTGTGTTACTGAAACGTTCCATCGAAAATAAAAAGCCTTCCCCTCGGGGTACCCCCGTTGGGGGAAGGTCCGCAAAGCGGACAAGGGGGGAGCCGCTTCCGGCGAGGAGAAGGTGTCGACCAACGGGAGACGGATGAGGGGATAACCTTTCCTATAGATGCAGGATTCGGTGTGGCTGTATGTCTACCGAGGATAACAGAAAAGCATCACTCTCTTTGTTAAGATGATCTTTCGGCTAACTCAGCCCCTCATCCGACTCGGCTTGCGCCGAGCCACCTTCCCCCCCGAGGGGAAGGCTTTTTATTTTTAACGAAACGTTTCAGTAACACAGAAAAAGGATGCGCGCATCCCGCACGCGTCCGTGTGCCTCTGATAACAGCTTACATCAAAAAACGCGGTCGTGTGACCGCGCTGTATTATTCTTCATCTTCGCTCAGGATCAGGGGCAGGATCTTGTGCACATCGCCGTCCATGATCTTCCACTTGGCGGTGACCTCGCTCTCGTCCTTCACCTCGGGGCTGATCTCCTGATGGATGTACAGCCCGTCGATGCCCACGCTCTTGGCGCCGAGCATATCGGAGTTCTTGTCGTTGCCGACCATGATACATTCCTTCGGGTCAAGGGAATAGCGGTCGAGCAGCTTCTCAAAGAACTGGCGCTGGGGCTTGCTGACGCGCTCCTCGGAGCTGATCATGATGCCGTCAAAGTACGGCAGGATGCCGAGGTCGTCCATCTCGGGGATGGTGAAGCTCTCCTGCGCGTTCGAGAGCAGATAGATCTTCTTGCCGGCGTTCTTCAACCCGTCGAGCAGCTCGATGACGCCGTCATACAGGCGGATAAAGGTCGTCGAATCCTGTCGGAAGCGCCGCGCGGTATCACGCAGCAGGGTCATATCGGCGTTGACGCCCTTGTCGGAGTATAGTCGGCGGAACACCTGCAGCAGGTCGATATCGACGTGCTTATAGGTCGGGTGCTTGAGCCGCTCGCGCCGCAAAGCGCGCTTGACGTACTTTGCGTAAGAGGTGCGCAGCTCACCCGGACTGAACGAAGCGCCGCCCATCGCGAACACCTGCACCGCCTTGCGCCAGAAATCGAGCGAGAACTCGTCGGTGCGGATATCGATCAGTGTGCCGTATAGATCAAAAATAACATTGCGAACCATATTCTGACTCCCTTGATAATGCCCTTGGGTTGACCGAAACAAAAGCAGACACTTTTGATATTGCTATTCTACCAATAAACCGCCAAAATTTCCATACCTTTTTACAATAAACTCTCACAAATTTTGCTGAAAATTTTGTGAATATCGGCGCCGGTGAGTCGGGTCGGAAAGATTCAGCAGAAACGTTGCATAGGATTTGTAGGGGTCGACATTTATGACGACCCGCATGACAGAAACGTTTCTCCTCTATCTTACGCTTTCGATAACGGATACGCCCGGCATTCTCGGATGACCAATGTGATCTCCCCTAAGGGGAGGTGTCGCAAGCGACAGAGGGGTGCCGTCTCCGGCTGAGGAACATCCCTACGGAGAAAATGATCTGCTCCGCATGATATGGGGATATAACGGAAAGGTTACGGGAGGAGCTTTGAGGAGTTGTGGTGTTACCGATAAAAAGCCTTCCCCTCGGGGTGCCCCCGTTGGGGGAATGTCCGAAGGACAAGGGGGGAGCCGCTTCCGGCGAGGAGAAGGTGGCTCGGCGCAAGCCGAGTCGGATGAGGGGCTGAGTCAGCCGAAAGATTATCTTAACAAAGAGAGTGCGGCTTTTCCTCGATTCTCGGTAATCATTCAGTCCCACCGAATCCTGCATCTATAGGAAAGGTTGTCCCCTCATTCGTCTCCCGTTGGTCGACACCTTCCCCCCGATGGGAAGGCTATACAAATCCAAAACACGAAGTGTCTCCGTTTATTATTCAATTTTCAGTCTTCAATCTTCAGTTTTCAGTAACACAGCCCCTCCCCTACAAATCCTATGCAACGCCTAACAATCCAAAAGCCGTCAGGCTTTCCCTCAACCATTCACCATTCACTATTCACCATTCCCCAAATTTACTGCATTTTCCCCTTTACATTATCGACAAAAAGTGCTAAACTATAGGATGGAAAAGTGAGTATTGTTCGTACATATTCACTAGTTCTAAATTATCCGCGTCAGTGTAGGACAGAGCTCATCTTACAGTGATGCAAAAACAGGAGGAAAACACATGGCAAGAAACAAAAAAACCATGGACGGCAACAACGCCGCCGCTTGGGTGAGCTACGCGTTCACCGAAGTAGCCGGTATCTACCCCATCACCCCGTCCAGCCCCATGGCTGACTACGTTGATCAGTGGTCGGCACAGGGTCTCAAGAACATCTTCGGCACTACCGTCAAGGTAGAAGAGATGCAGAGTGAAGCAGGTGCGGCAGGTACCGTACACGGCTCGCTGAACGCGGGCGCGCTGACCACCACCTACACCGCTTCTCAGGGTCTGCTGCTCATGATCCCGAACATGTACAAGATCGCGGGCGAGCTGCTGCCGTCCGTATTCCACGTAAGCGCCCGTACCGTATCGTCTCACGCGCTGAACATCTTCGGCGACCACTCTGACGTATACGCGTGCCGCCAGACCGGTTTCGCGATGCTGGCTGAGACCAACCCGCAGGAGGTCATGGATCTCGCGGCTGTCGCGCATCTGGCTACCATCAAGGGCAGAGTTCCGTTCATCAACTTCTTTGACGGCTTCAGAACCTCTCACGAGATCCAGAAGATCGAGGTCTGGGACTATGAGGATCTCAAGGAAATGACCGACATGGACGCTGTCGACGCGTTCCGCAAGCGCGCTCTCAACCCCGAGCGCCCCGTGATGCGCGGCTCTCACGAGAACGGCGATATCTTCTTCCAGCATCGTGAGGCCTGCAACAAGTACTATGATGCTCTCCCCGAGATCGTGGAGGAGTACATGGACAAGGTCAACGCCAAACTCGGCACCGACTACAAGCTGTTCAACTACTACGGCGCTCCCGACGCTGAGCGCGTGATTGTCGCGATGGGCTCTATCTGCGACGTCGCTGAGGAAGTCATCGACTATATGAACATGAGCGGCGAGAAGGTCGGTCTGGTCAAGGTCAGACTGTATCGTCCGTTCCGTGCCGACAAGCTGGTTGAGGCGATCCCCGCTACCGCGAAGAAGATCGCTGTCCTCGACCGCACCAAGGAGCCCGGCGCGCTGGGCGAGCCGCTCTACCTCGACGTAGTCGCCGCTCTGGCTGCCAACGGCTGCACCGCTAAGGTCGTAGGCGGTCGTTACGGCTTAGGCTCCAAGGACACCCCGCCCTCCAGCGTATTCGCTGTCTATGAGGAGCTCGCGAAGGACGCTCCCAAGCACAACTTCACCCTCGGTATCGTTGACGACGTCACCGATCTCTCCCTCGAGGAGAAGCCCGCTCCCAACACCGCCGCGGAAGGCACCATCGAGTGCAAGTTCTGGGGTCTGGGCGGCGACGGCACCGTAGGCGCGAACAAAGACTCCATCAAGATCATCGGCGACCATACCGATAAATTTGTACAGGCATACTTCCAGTATGATAGTAAGAAGACCGGCGGTATCACCATCAGCCATCTGCGCTTCGGTGACAAGCCCATCAAGTCCCCGTACTACATCAACAAGGCTGACTTTGTCGCCTGCCATAACCCCTCTTATGTTGAAAAAGGCTTCCGCATGGTCAACGACGTCAAGCCCGGCGGCGTATTCCTGATCAACTGCCAGTGGGATGAGGCGGAGCTCGCTGAGAAGCTCCATGCCGAGGCAAAGCGCTATATCGCGCAGAACAACATCCAGCTCTACACCGTCAACGCGATCGACATCGCGCGTGAGATCGGTCTGGGCAAGCGCACCAACACCGTACTGCAGAGCGCGTTCTTCTCTCTGGCTAAGGTTCTTCCCGCTGAGGAAGCGATCGGCTACATGAAGGAAAAGGCGCAGAAGTTCATGAAGAAGGGCAAAGAGATCGTCGAGATGAACGAGAAGGCGATCGACGCCGGCGCTACCGCTTATGTCAAGATCAATGTACCCGCAGAGTGGGCTGACGCTGCCGATGAGGCTGCTCCCGCTGCTTCCGAGGGTCGCGCGGATCTCGTCAAGATGGTTGACAGCATCATGAAGCCCGTCGGTAAGATGGACGGCGACAGACTGCCCGTATCCGCTTTTGTGGATCATGCCGACGGTACCTTTGAGCAGGGCGCTTCCGCTTATGAGAAGCGCGGCGTCGCGGTTCTCGTACCCGAGTGGAACAACGAGACCTGCGCACAGTGTAACCGCTGCTCCTTCGTATGCCCCCACGCTACCATCCGTCCTTACGCGATGGATGAGGCTGAGGTTGCTGACGCTCCCTCCAACATCAAATACGGCAAGAGACCCGTCAACAAACTGTACAAGTACACGCTGGCTGTCTCTCCGTTCGACTGCATGGGCTGCGGCGTCTGCGTAGGCGTCTGCCCGACCAACTCCCTGACCATGGTTGCCCGTGAATCTCAGGACGACCAGCAGGCAGTATTCGATTATTGTGTCGCCAAGGTCACCGAGAAGCCCGAGACCACCGCGAAGATGAACCTGATCGCTTCGCAGTACAAGCAGCCGCTGCTTGAGTTCTCCGGCTCCTGCGCGGGCTGTGCCGAGACCTCTTACGCGCGTCTTGTCACCCAGCTCTTCGGCGACAGAATGTATATCTCCAACGCGACCGGTTGCTCCTCCATCTGGGGCGGTCCCGCCGCGACTTCTCCCTACACCGTCAACAAGGACGGCCACGGCCCCGCATGGTGTAACTCCCTGTTCGAGGACAACGCCGAGCACGGTCTGGGTATGCTCCTCGGTCAGCGCGCGATCCGCGATCGTCTGGTTGAGGACGTCAAGAACATGATCGCTGACGAGAGAGCGTCCGACGAGCTCAAGGCTGCTGCCGATGAGTATCTCGCGACTCTCAACGACGGCGAGAAGAACGGCGCCGCGACTAAGGCACTGCTCGCAGAAGTCGAGAAGGTCGACGAGGCTTGCCCGTACAGAAAGGACATCCTTGCGAATAAGGAATATCTCTCTAAGAAATCCGTATGGATCTTCGGCGGCGACGGCTGGGCTTATGATATCGGCTTCGGCGGCGTAGACCACGTACTCGCTACCGGTGAGGACGTCAACATCATGGTATTCGATACCGAGGTTTACTCTAACACCGGCGGTCAGGCTTCCAAGGCTTCCAACATCGGTCAGGTCGCGCAGTTCGCGGCAGCCGGTAAGGCGATCCAGAAGAAGAGTCTGGCTGACATCGCGATCTCCTACGGCTACATCTATGTCGCTCAGATCGCAATGGGCGCTGACATGAACCAGACCCTCAAGGCGATCCAGGAGGCGGAGGCTTATCCGGGTCCGTCGCTGATCATCGGTTACGCTCCCTGCGAGATGCACTCCATCAAGGGCGGTATGCAGAACTGCCAGAAGGAAATGGCTCGTGCCGTTGCCTGCGGCTACTGGAACAACTTCCGCTATGATCCCAGACTCAAGGCTGAGGGCAAGAACCCGTTCATCCTCGACAGCAAGGCTCCGACCGAGTCTTATCGCGACTTCATCATGAACGAGGCTCGTTACTCCGCGCTGACCCGCTCCTTCCCGCAGAGAGCAGAAGAGCTCTTTGACAAGGCGGAAAAGACCGCGGAGGCTCGCTACGAAACTCTCACCGAGAGAGCGAAATAATCACCGCTGTGATTTTTGTGCCGCGGACTCACCTCAGGTGAATCGGAAACAGCGGCACGCCGCCCCTCACCGAGAGAGCGAAGAGTGAGTGATTAACGGTTTAACCGAATATTTGCTGTAAAGCATAACGATACCCCCGAGGGCTAAGACGCAAGCGTCCTCGGGGGTATTTGTTATCTGAAAGACTTCTCCTCATAAACCGATTCAAACTGAAAACTGAAGACTGAAAACTGAAGAATGAATAATTAAGGGAAACACTTCGTGTTTTGGATTCTATAAGCCTTCCCCTCGGGGGCGACGTGTCGCTTTTTCTGTGATACTGTGACTTGCAGCGAAGCCAAAAAGCCTTCCCCTCGGGGGGAAGGTGTCGACCAAAGGGAGACGGATGAGGGGACTGCCTTTCCTAAAGATGCAGGATTCGGTGAGGCTGTATGTTTACCGAGAAAAACAGAAATGCTCCAATCTCTTTGTTAAGATGATCTTTCGGCTAACTCAGCCCCTCATCCGACTCGGCTTACGCCGAGCCACCTTCCCCCCGAGGCGCCCCCGTTGGGGGAATGTCCGCAAAGCGGACAAGGGGGGGAGCCGCTTCCGGCGAGGAGAAGGCATTTTACTGAAGACTGAGGACTGAAAACTGAAGAATGAATAATTATGGGGGCGCGTACGCCCTTTTATCTGACTATCGGACAGGCTCTGTGTACAATAGCCTTCCATCCTCAGAGGAGAGGATAAAATCCATCCCTTTTCCGCAAAATCGCCTATTGCTACGGGGGCGGATTTGTGCTATACTTTATAAAGCGAAATTTGGGGTTAATCTGTGTACGGTTATTGATCCTGTTGTCAGGATCGTTCGGAAGGGGATTGCCACAGCCCGCAAATGAATAGCCATTGCGAGGAGGGCGATCGAGCCCGACGCGGCAATCTCAACCGCTGTTACTCGTCATTGCGAGGGAACTTGTGACCGTGGCAATCTCAACCTTAACCGATGCGGGCTTCGCAATGACACTATTACTATTACGTTTTATCATATGAAAGGTTTGATACAATGGCATTGATCACAAAGAAGCCGCGCGGCACGGAGGATGTGTTGCCGCGCGACAGCTACCGCTGGCAGTTTTTGGAGAATATCTTCCGTGAGGAAGCGCGCGTGTTCGGCTATCAGGAGATACGCACGCCGGTGTTTGAGCACACCAACCTCTTTGAGCGCGGCGTGGGCGACACCACCGACATCGTGCAAAAGGAGATGTACACCTTCCTGACCAAGGGCGGCGACAGCATCACCCTGCGTCCCGAGGGTACCGCCGGCGCGGCGAGAGCCTTCCTCGAGCACGGTCTCCACAACGACCCGCTGCCCATCAAGGCGTACTACCTGACCTCCTGCTATCGCTACGAAAAGCCGCAGGCGGGTAGACTCAGAGAGTTCCACCAGTTCGGCATGGAGTGCTACGGCACGCAGAATCCCGCCGCTGACGCGGAGCTGATCACCGCGGCGGCGAATATCTTTGACCGCATGGGGCTCAGGAACATCCGTCTGGAGCTCAACTCCATCGGCTGTCCGACCTGCCGCGCGGAGTATCACAAGGCGCTGACCGCGTATTTCGCTCAGTATAAGGACGAGCTGTGCGAGGACTGTCAGGAGCGCCTGAGCCGCAACCCCATGCGCCTGCTCGACTGCAAGGTGGCGCATGATCACGAGATCGCGCAGGGCGCTCCCATGATGCCGGATTATCTGTGCGACGAGTGCAGAGAGCACTTTGACAGTGTGAAAGCGTACCTCGACGCAAACGGCGTAGCATATACCGTCAACCCCACCATCGTGCGCGGTCTGGACTACTACACCAAGACCGTGTTCGAGTTCATCTGCGACGACATCGGCGCGCAGTCGACCATCTGCGGCGGCGGAAGATATGACGGTCTGATCGAGGAGCTGGGCGGCAACCCGATGCCGGCACTCGGCTTTGCGGCGGGCATCGAACGTCTGCTGTTGACGCTCGATAACCAGGGCATCGAGATCCCCGCGCCCTCACCCTGCGACGTCTACATCGCGAACATGGGCGACGAGGCGCATCAAAAGGCGGCTCAGCTGTGCAATCTTCTGCGCAGATCCGGCTTGTACGCCGCGTATGACGTAGTCGGCAGAGGGCTCAAGGCGCAGATGAAGTACGCTAACAAGCTCGGCGCGCAGTTCAGTATCGTGCTGGGTGACGACGAGATCGCCGCCGGTACCGCGAAGCTGAAAAATATGGCAAACGGCGAACAAAGCGAGATCCCGCTCGACGACGAGCGCTTTGTAAAGGAATTCACCGCGGCAAAGCTGCAGGCGGATTTCGCGGAGTAAAACGTGAACCCTTTGTGTAGGGCGGGGGCTTGCTCCCGCCGTGTCGTCATACAGACGACAGTCGCAAGATTTTGTCTTGCGATAGGTTGCAGTAGCTTTGCATGATAGATTGATATAACAGAAGCGTTTCGGCGGGAGCAAGCCCCCGCCCTACGATTCAATTAAGGAAGTGTAATATATGGCAGAATTTATGACAGGGCTGCGCCGCACCCATTATTGCGGCACGCTCAGAGCGGAGAATATCGGAGAAGAGGTCACCGTATGCGGCTGGGTACAGCGTCAGCGCGACCTCGGACAGCTGATCTTTATCGACCTGCGTGACCGCAGCGGTATCGTACAGCTCGCGTTTGACGACAACACCGATCGCGCGATCTTTGACAAGGCGTTCGCGGCGCGTTCGGAGTATGTGCTGTGCGCCAAGGGCGTGGTGCGTGAGCGTTCGGCGAAGAGCAATAAGATCCCTACAGGTGATATAGAAATAGAGGTCGCCGACCTCCGAGTCCTCTCTAAGGCGCAGACCCCGCCCTTTGAGATCGTCGACAACAGCAAGACCGCCGAGGAGCTCAGGCTCAAATACCGTTATCTCGATCTGCGCCGCGCTCCCTTGCAGCAGAACCTGATCACGCGCTCCAAAATCGCGAAGGTCGCGCGTGACTACTTTGACGAGAACGGCTTCATTGAGATCGAGACCCCGATGATGATCAAATCCACCCCCGAGGGCGCGCGCGATTATCTGGTGCCCTCGCGTATCCATAACGGCAAGTTCTATGCCCTGCCGCAGTCGCCGCAGATCTATAAGCAGCTGTTGATGCTCAGTGGCTTTGACCGCTATATCCAGCTCGCTCGCTGCTTCCGCGACGAGGACCTCAGAGCCGACCGTCAGCCTGAGTTCACCCAGATCGACATGGAGCTGAGTTTTGTGGATGTGGACGAGATCATGCAGATCAACGAGGGCTTGATGCAGCGCATCTTCAAGGAGGTCAAGGGCATCGACCTTGATCTGCCCTTTGAGCGCATGACCTATGCCGACGCGATGAACACCTATGGCTCCGACAAGCCCGATGTGCGCTTCGGCATGCCGATCCAAGATCTGACCGATCAGGTGAAGGACATCGACTTTGTCGTGTTCAAAAGCGCGATCGAAAACGGCGGCTCCGTGCGCGCGATCGTCGCCAAGAACGCCGCTTCACAGCTGACCCGCAAGAAGATCGACAAGCTCACCGAGTATGTCAAGGGCATCGGCGCGAAGGGTCTGGCGTATGTGCGCTGGGCTGACGCGGAGCCCAACTGCTCGTTCAAAAAATTCCTCGGCGAGGGTGACCTCGACCGGATCCTCCATACCCTCGGCGCTGAGCAGGGCGACGTGGTGCTGATCGTCGCGGACAAGAATTCCGTGACCCTGCCCGTACTGGGCGCGCTGCGTCTGGAGGTCGGCAAGCAGCTCGCTCTGATCGAGAAGGATGTGTTCAAATTCGTGTGGATCGTGGACTTCCCGTTCTTTGAGAAGGACGAGGAGAGCGGCGAATGGGTCGCCATGCACCACCCCTTCACCATGCCCAAGGAAGAGTGCCTGCCATATCTCGAGAGCGACCCCGGCAAGGTGGTCGCCAAGGCTTATGATCTGACCCTCAACGGTACCGAGCTGAGCTCCGGCTCCATCCGTATCACGGATTATGAGCTGCAGCAGCAGATGTTCCGTGCCCTCAAGATGACCGATGAAGAGATCGAGGCGAAGTTCGGCTTCCTCGTCGAAGCGTACAAGTACGGCGCGCCGCCTCACGGCGGCATGGGCATCGGACTCGACCGCATCGCGATGATCCTCTGCGGCGCCGACAGCCTGCGCGACGTCACCGCGTTCCCGAAGGTACAGAACGCCTCTGAGCTGATGAGCAACTGCCCCTCCGCGGTGGATGACGAATCCCTCGAGGTGCTGGGCATAAAGCTCCGCGAGCCGAAAACCGAAGAATAAACATGAGATAAACGAAGCAAGCCGCATCCAACCGGATGCGGCTTTTCCTATTTATTTAGCCTTCTCCTCGCCGGAAGCGGCTTCTTCTGCGAAGACAGCCGACCCTTTTGTCCGCGCTGCGGACATTTCCCCTAACAGGGGAATCTCCCCTTGTCCGCTTTGCGGACATTCCCCCAACGGGGGCGCCTCGGGGGGACGCGCACGTCTTTTGAACCTTCCCCTCGGGGGGAAGGTGTCGACCAACGGGAGACGGATGAGGGGACAACCTTTCCTATAGATGCAGGATTCAGTGGGGATGAATGATTACCGAGAATCGTGAAAAAGCCTTACTCTCTTTGTTAAGATGATCTTTCGGTTAAGTCAGCCCCTCATCCGACTCGGCTTGCGCCGAGCCACCTTCCCCTCGCCGGAAGCGGCTCCCCCCTTGTCCTTCGGACATTCCCCCAACGGGGGCGCCCCGAGGGGAAGGCATTTATATGCAGATCCTATCCGATAGTCAGAAAAAGGCGCACGCGCCCCCAAGGGGAAGGCTTTTTTGACTTCACAGTATGTTTCAGTAACACAGAAAAAGGATGCGCGCATCCTGCACGCACCTTGCGGCTTATTTCGTAAACACATTGGTGACGCCGAAGAAATCGAAGCTCAGGGTGCCCGCCTCGTGATCCCACTTGACGGTCTCGTACTCGTCGCACGCGTCACCCTCGTTTTTGCCGGTGTACTTGGTGGTGATGTGCAGGGTGACGTCACCGTTTTCGACGGCATAGGTGCCCTTACAGCCGGGGATGCCGAGGATACACTCAAAGGTGTCGTCCTCATTGAATCGGATGTACGCGCCGGTCTCCCGGATGACGGAGCCGTATTGCACAGAGATGGATTTTTGCTCACCGTCTCTGTAAACGGCGGTCAGGCTCCACCGATCGGCAGTCAGCGCACCTTTATCATCTGCACCCGCAGATGTTTTTTCTTCCTCAGCTACCGTGGGGGCGCTTTCTGTTGACGGTACTTCCGTCGGCGCGTCGGTAACGTCGATGTATACTTCCGTAGCCGCACCCGCAGGCGCGCCTGTTTTATTTTCCGATCCCTTTGAACTGTTGGTGCAGGCGGTCAACAGCGCGATCACAGCGATCACGGCAACGATATAAATGAAATGTTTCATATGAACTCCTTTTATATAAGCCTTCCCCTCGGGGGCGCGTGCGCCCATTTATCTGACTATCGGACAGGCTCTGTGTACAACAGCCTTCCCCTCGGGGAGATTCCCCTGTTAGGGGAAATGGGCAAAGCCCAAAAGGGTTGCCGTTCCTGCAAGGAAAAGGTGGGCAATTTGCCCTAAGCAAATTGGTCGGATGAGGGGCTGACTTAACCGAAAGATCATCTTAACAAAGAGTATTCGGCTTTTCCTCAATCCTCGGTAGACAATCTGTCACACCGAATCCTTCATCATTAGGAAAGGTTATCCCCTCATCCGACTCGACTTACGCCGAGCCACCTTCCCCCCAAGGGGAAGGCTTTTTGTTTTCAACGGAACGTTTCAGTTTCACAAAAAAGGCACACGTGCCTCCCGAGGCGCCCCCGTTGGGGGAATGTCCGCGCTGCGGACAAAAGGGTCGGCTGTCTTCGCAGAAGAAGCCGCTTCCGGCGAGGAGAAGGCTTTTTATCATCACAAAAGCCTCCGTTAGGATGCGGAGGCTTTTTGGTTGATCATTGTCATTGCGAACCGCCCCAAGGCGGTGTGGCAATCTCAACAATGAAAGATCATTTCAGATTTTCGATGGCCGCCTTGATCAGGGCGAGCTTCTCGCGCTCACGCTCCGCCTGATTTTTGATCTTCTCGATGACGGCGGCGGGCGCCTTGCCCATGAAGCCGGGGTTCGAGAGCTTCTTCTCATCCTGAGCGAGCATCTTCTCGGTCTGCGCCAGCTCCTTGTTCAGACGCTTGAGCTCCGCTTCCTTATCGACCAGCTCATTGAGCGGAATATAGAGCTTCGCCGAAGCGGTGACGACGGTCACAGCGCCGTCGATGTCAAAGTCGGTGTCGATCTCGACCTCATTCGCGGAGGCGAGCTTCTTGAAGAACTCAACGCCGTGGTCGAAGGTATCCTTCGCCTTGGTGGCGATGTAGAGCTTCGCCTTCTTAGAGGGCGGCACATTCATCTCATTGCGCTGGGTGCGGATGGCGGTGATCGCCTTCATGATCTTCTGCATATCCTCCGCCTCGCGCTCAAAGCACAGCGCCTCGGTGTATTCGGGATACTGCTCGCGCATGATGGTCTCACCCTCGTGAGGGATGTTCTGCCAGATCTCTTCGGTGATGAACGGCATGAACGGATGCAGGAGCTTCAAGATCTTGTCGAGGACAAAGACCAGCACCTGTCTCGCGTTTTGCGCGGCAGTCGCGTCGTCGGAGTAGAGATCGGTCTTTTTCAGCTCGATGTACCAGTCGCAGAAGCAATCCCAGATGAAGTCATAGAGCTTTTGTACCGCGATACCGAGTTCGAATTTCTCGAGGTTCTCGGTCATATCCTTGCACAGGGTGTTGAGGGTGGACAGGATCCACTTATCCTCCAGCTTCAGTTCAGTCGGCAAAGATAAAGATACTTCGTATCCTTCGATGTTCATCAGCACAAAGCGGCTGGCGTTATAGAGCTTGTTCGCGAAGTTGCGGCAGCTCTCCACGCGGGTCTCGCTGTAGCGCATATCGTTGCCGGGGGAGTTGCCCGTCGCGAGGAAGAAGCGCAGCGCGTCGGCGCCATACTTGTCGATGACCTCGATGGGGTCAACGCCGTTGCCGAGTGATTTACTCATCTTGCGACCCTGCTCATCGCGGATCAGACCGTGGATGAATACCGTGCGGAACGGCACGTCGCCCCTGTTCTCCAGACCGGAGAACATCATGCGAACGACCCAGAAGAAGATGATATCGTAGCCGGTGACCAGCGTATCGGTCGGGTAGAAGTATTTCAGCTCCTCGGTCTCATTCGGCCAGCCGAGAGTCGAGAACGGCCACAGCGCCGAGCTGAACCAGGTGTCGAGGGTGTCCTCATCCTGCTTCATATGGGCGCCGCCGCACTTGGGGCAGGTGGTGACAGCATCCTTGCTGACGACCATCTCGCCGCAGTCCTCGCAGTAGTAGGCGGGGATACGATGACCCCACCACAGCTGACGCGAGATGCACCAGTCGCGGATATTTTCCAGCCAGTGGAAGTAGATCTTCTCACTGCGCTTGGGGATAAACTGTGTATCGCCGTTTTTGACGGCTTCGATAGCGGGCTTGGCGAGCGGCGCCATCTTGACGAACCACTGCTTAGATACCATCGGCTCGATGGTGGTGTGACAGCGGTAGCAGGTGCCGACGTCATGGCTGAGCGGCTCGATCTCCTTGAGCAGTCCCAGCTCCTTGAGATCGTCCACGATCATCTTGCGCGCTTCCATGGTAGTCATGCCGGCATACTTGCCGCAGTCGAGCACCTCGGGCTCATTCTCGCTGAGCTTGCCGGACGCTTTGAGCTCCTCATAAGCCGCCACATCCTCGGCACCGGTCATGTGACCGTCATAGGTGAAGCAGCGCACGATCGGCAGGTCGTGTCTGAGACCGACCTCAAAGTCGTTGGGGTCATGTGCCGGGGTGATCTTGACCACGCCGGTACCCTTCTCCATATCCGCGTGCTCGTCGCACACGATCGGGATCTCCTTATTGATCAGGGGCAGGATCGCGTGACAGCCGTGCAGGTGACGGTAGCGCTCGTCCTCGACGTTGATCGCCACGGCGGTATCGCCCAGCATCGTCTCGGGACGGGTGGTCGCGATCTCCAGCATCTCGCCCGTCTCCTTGACGGGGTAGAGGATATGCCAGAAGTTGCCGTTCTTTTCTTCGTATTCAACCTCGGCATCCGAGATGGATGTTCCACACCGTGGACACCAGTTGACCATGCGGTTGCCGCGATAGATGAGCCCCTTGTTATAGTAATTGACGAATACCTCTTTGACCGCGTCGGAGCAGCCCTCGTCCATCGTGAAGCGCTCGCGCTGCCAGTCGCAGCTGACGCCTAATTTCCAGAACTGCTTGGTGATCCTGCCGCCGTATTCGCGCTTCCAATCCCACGCGCGCTCCAGGAATTTCTCTCTGCCGAGATCCTCCTTGGTGACGCCTTCCTGACGCATCGCCTCTACGATCTTCGCCTCGGTGGCGATAGAGGCGTGGTCGGTGCCGGGCAGCCACAGCGCCTCATAGCCCTGCATCCTGCGCCAGCGGATCAGGATGTCCTGCAGGGTGTTGTCCAGCGCGTGACCGATATGCAGCTGACCTGTGATGTTGGGTGGCGGCATCACGATGCAATAGGGCTTTTTGTCGGGATTCACCTCGGCGTGGAAGTAGTTCTTTTCCAGCCAGTTTTGATATATCCTGTCCTCGACCTGTTTGGGGTCATAGGACTTGTTGAGTTCTGCCATAACATACACTTCCTTAGTAGTATTAGCCTTCCCCTTGAGGAGATTCCCCTGTTAGGGGAAATGGGCAAAGCCCAAAAGGGTTGCCGTTCCTGCAAGGAAAAGGTGGCTCGGCAAAGCCGAGACGGATGAGGTGGAAACGTTGCTTCCTCATCCCGTATATCAATAGAGTGGAAAGGCTTCCACCTCATCCGACCTTTTCAACTCTCGGCGAGTTAAAAAGCCCACCTTCCCCTCAAGGGGAAGGCTAATTACACTCTAACCTATATATTATGGCATTATGAGTGAGTTTTGTCAAGGGCGCGTGCGCCTTTTTTCTCCGCCTTTTGCAACGGAGCTTTTTCTGAAAGGATCAAAAACGGCGGGGGCGTGCGGGATGCGCGCATCCTTTTTTCTCCGCCTTTTGAAAGGCAGTTTATTTCTCTTGTGCTATAAGACGTTTGTGGTGGCGCAAGATTTTAGCAACCCTCCGCCTCGCCGGAAACGGCTTCTTCTGTGAAGACAGCTGACCCTTTTGTCTGCTTTGCAGACATTTCCCCTATCAGGGGAATCTCCCCTTGTCCTTCGGACATTCCCCCAACGGGGGTACCTTATGAAAGGGAGGCTCAGGCACATACCCTAACCTATGTATGATAGCATTACAGCCGTCTTTTTCTCGGGTCAACAACGATGCCGTTTTCCCTATGCCAATTTGCGAATTTGTCGCATTTTCTGTTGACTTTCCGCATCGGCTGTGATATACTGATTTGCGAATCATTCGCAAATTATAGGACCCCATAATTCCCCGGATTATGGGGAGAGGAGGAGCCGCGATACGAGGTCAAGGCATACCAACCGGATATGCCTACCGAGTTCAGCGAGTGACGACAAGCATGGGAGTTGTAAGCCAAATCAAAGATTTGGACAACTCCTCATAATCTCAACTGATAAAGAGGTAATAACCATGCCGAAATATATGACAAAACAGCGCAGGCTGCTCACCGACTACCTAAGGCAGCATATCGACGAGAACCTGTCGGCGGGTCAGATCGCGCAGGCGCTGTCCGACACCATCAGCAAAAGCGCCGTATACCGCAACCTCTCCGATATGGAAGCGGAGGGTAAGCTCCACCGCGTTGCGGCGGGCGGCAGCCGCGAGGTGATCTACCGCTACTCGGGCGGCGTCTCATGCTCACAAAGTCTGCACCTGAGCTGTAAAAAATGCGGCAAGACCGTGCATATGCAAAAGCAGATCGCCGACAGCTTGGTGGACAAGGTCGCTCAGAGTGACGACTTTGCCATCGACAAGGGCGAGACCGTGATCTACGGCGTATGCGCCGGCTGTCAGCAGAAAGCGTGACCGTATGACGCACAAACATAAGCGATTAACGGCGGCGACCCTCACGGCGTTGATGATCCTGATCGTACTGCTCTCAGCGGGCACTGTCGTTTTGGAAGCGACCCACGCGTGCGACGGCGCCGACTGCCGCGTCTGTGATATCATCCATACCCTCGGCAACATGATCCGAGGCTGGGCGGCGATCGCGGTCATCCTGTTATTCGCGGTATCGTCACACCTCTCAGGTGTACGTCCGCGCACGATAGCACGATGCTTTTTTCGCGCTACGCCTGTGACCGACAAGGTCGTCATGCTGAATTGACGCCGACCTTTTTTTGCGACAATATTACGAAAGAAGGTTATCAAATGAAAAGAATCATTGCATTATTGGTCAGCGCGATCATGCTGACATCACTATTAGCTGCCTGCGGCGGCAACGCCAACTCGACCGAATCGAAGAAAGCCGACGTCAAGGTGGTCACCACCATTTTCCCGATCTATGACTGGGTGCGCGAGATCGCGCAGGATGACGCGGACATCAACCTCGACCTGCTGCTCGACAACGGCGTCGACCTGCACAGCTACCAGCCCTCCGCCAAGGACATCGTCGATATCTCCGACTGCGATATCTTCATCTATGTCGGCGGCGAGTCCGACAAATGGGTAGACGATACCCTCAAGCAAGCCAACAACAAGAACATGACCGTCCTCAACCTGATGGATATCCTCGGCGATAAGACAAAGGAAGAGGAAGTCAAGGAAGGTATGCAAGCGGACGAGGACGAGCATGAAAAGGGCGAAGAACATAAAGAGGGCGAAGAAGAGCACGAGTACGACGAACACGTTTGGCTCTCACTCAAGAATTCCGCTCTCTTTGTCGACAAAATCGCCGACGCGCTCGGCAAGGTCGACACGCAGCACGCGAGCGACTTCACTGCCAACGCCGCCGACTATAAAAACAAGCTCAACGAGCTGGATAAGCAGTATCAGGACGCGGTCGACAAGGCTTCTGTCAAGACGCTGCTGTTCGGCGACCGTTTCCCTTTCCGCTACCTGACCGATGATTATAAGCTCGATTACTACGCCGCTTTTGTCGGATGCTCCGCCGAGACGGAGGCGAGCTTTGAGAGACCATCACCTTCCTCGCGGGCAAGGCGGACGAGCTGCAGCTCAAGGCGATCATGCAGATCGAGACCTCGGACGGCTCCATCGCCAAGACCGTGCGCGACAATACCAAGACCAAGGATCAGACGATCCTGACCCTCGATTCCCTCCAGAGCGTTACCTCCGAGCGCGCGAAGAACGGCGAGACCTACCTTTCCATCATGACCGCCAACCTCGATATCCTCAAAGAGGCATTGGCGTAATAAGGATCTAAAGCCTTCCCCTCATAAATAAGCCTTCCCCTCGGGGAGATTCCCCTGTTAGGGGAAATGGGCAAAGCCCAAAAGGGTTGCCGTTCCTGCAAGGAAAAGGTGGGCAATTTGCCCCAAGCAAATTGGTCGGATGAGGGGCTGACTTAGCCAAAAGATCATTTTAGCAAAGAGTGTACGGCTTTTCCTTTATCCGCGGTAAACAAAAAGCCTCACCGAGTCCGACATCTTTAGGAAAGGCTGTCCCCTCATCCGTCACATCTGGTGACACCTTCCCCCCGAGGGGAAGGCTTTGATAAACGCAGAGCTTATCTGATAGTCATATAAAATGGGCACGCGTGCCCCCGCTATTATTCAGTCTTCAGTCTTCAGTTTTCAGTCTTCAGTCCTGCACTCCCCCCGAGGGGAAGGCTCTTTCCGGGTTCTATCAAGACTTTTTCATGGAACACAACCAAAGGGAAAGCTATTACAATCCAAAACACGAAGTGTTTCC
>ONUI01000022.1 GCA_900320995.1 uncultured Eubacteriales bacterium | reverse complement strand
CAGAGGTGATGCCTTTGTCGAAGGTCAATTTTGTTTTATCGGGAAAGGTTTTGAATCCCTGTAATGTGAGAGATTTTAATAACATTCTGAACCTCTGTGATAAATGGTAGTTGCATTGGGACAGCTATGCCCCTTCAAACATAATTACTTTACAAAATGTATCTCGCTGATGCTCGATCAATCAATACAATTCATCCGTCACCGCCTTGACCGGCGGCGACACCTTCCTTTCCCAAAGGAAGGCTAAGGATCAATAATGACTTCTAGATAAGACAATCGATCATCTTCCGTGATCTGTATCTCATAGCCCATTTCTTTCAAGGCGAGCAGATTGGATTTTTTATTGCCTGTCATCTTGGAGCGGCTTCTCGGATGGACACACAGGGTGTACGCGCCGGGAATTTTATTCTTTAAAAGAATTATTGTTTGATCGAGCATGATTCGGCTCTCGCACAGCTCCCTGAAGGCGGGGTGATAAGGTCCCGCAAGGCGGTTTTCTTTCAGGCTTTCACTGTCGTGCAAGCCGACACGGATAACGCGGACGCCGTTTTCTTCAAACATCCGGATCAACCGGGCGCACAGCGCAACCGCTTCTTCCAATGTCTGCGGCTGATACAAGCCCTGTTCATATAAATCGCCTAAGCGTGTGCCCTTCATGACGATCGTCGGATAGATCCGCACGCAGGACGGCTGTAACGCGATGAATCCCAATGCAGTTTGTATATCTGAATCGGGGGCGCTTTGGTACAGTCCCGTCATCATCTGTAAGCCGAGATCGAAGCCGCGGCTTTTGATCAGCTCACACGCACGGCGGACATCCTCGGCGGTATGACCGCGGTCGTTTGCCAAAAGGACGGCGTCATCCATGCTCTGCGCGCCGAGCTCGATGGTGGTGACACAGTAGGCTTTGAGTAAATCAAGGATCTCATCATCGATGCAGTCGGGGCGGGTGGAGATGCGGATGCCCATGAAACGGTCGATATACGGCACAGTCGCGTCGAGCAGTGTCTTCATATACTCACGGTCGATCGCCGTGAAGCTGCCGCCGAAAAAGGCGATCTCGCTGTGGATAGAATTTTCTTTTAAAGAAATTAAAGCGGTTTCGATCGCGCTTTTGACATCCTCGGCAGTCGGCTGATATGCCCTGCCGGTGATACTGCGCTGATCGCAGAAGGAGCACCGATGCGGACAGCCGTTAAACGGGATGAACAGCGCGACGTTCGCGTGTGCTGACTTGCCTTTAATAGCCCATCAACTCCAGTGCTTCACGCGCCGCCTGCTGTTCCGCTTCTTTCTTGGAACGACCGCCGCCCTTGCCGATGACGTTGGAGTTCAGGCATACCTCGACCTTGAAGTGCTTGTCATGATCGGGTCCTGTCGCGCTCACCAGATGATATTCCAGCTTTTCGCCGGGGTTCTTCTGGATGATCTCCTGCAGCTTCGTCTTATAATCCTTGAACGAATGGTTCTTGTGCTGTTCGATCTCGGGTACAACAAAGCGCAGGATATGCTTTTCGGCGGGCTTCATACCGCCGTCGAGGTAGATCGCCGCGATCAGCGCCTCGAACGCGTCGGACACGATGGACGGACGCTTGGCGCCGCCGTTGCGGCGTTCACCGTTAGAAAGGCGCAGATAGGAGCCCAGATCGATCTGCTTGGCAAAATCAAACAGGCTCTTTTCGCACACCAGTGAAGCGCGGAGCTTTGTCAGCTCACCCTCGGGCAGATTCGGACAGTGCTTGTAGATATAGTCGGACACGACGATCGACAACACCGCGTCTCCGAGGAATTCAAGGCGCTCGTTGTATTTCATATTCTTATGCTGCTCATGCGCGTACGAGGAATGGGTCATTGCCTCGGTCAGCAGAGCAGGGTCATGGAACGTATAGCCGATGGCTTCCTGCAGGTCTTTCATCACGCTTCTCCGCCCTCAGCTTCACTGATCTTGCTCATTGCGTCGGTCACGGTGGCGATGATATCGGCGGAAACATAGTCCTTGCAGACACGGATCGCGTTCTTGATCGTCTTGGCGTTGGCGTTGCCGTGCGCCTTGAACACAGGCTTGGAACAGCCCAGCACAGCCGTGCCGCCGAACTCGTCGAGATCCATTTCCTTTTTGAAGGCTTTCATATCGCCGAGCACCAGCGCCGCGGCGATCTTGTTCTTCAGATTCTTTGTGAAGATACCCTTGATCTTGCCGAGCAGTGCCAGAGCGACGCCCTCATAGGTCTTGATGATCATGTTGCCGGTGAAGCCGTCGCATACGACGACGTCCGCGCCGTCGAGCGGAACATCGCGGCCTTCGATGTTGCCGACAAAATTGACAGGGGTATGCTGCAGGAGCTTGTACGTCTCCTGACGGAGCTCGTCGCCCTTATGCTCCTCGGTGCCGACGTTGGCGAGTCCGACACGGGGATCCTTGATGCCGATGACCTTATTCATATACACCGAACCCATGATCGCGAACTGCTGGAGAACGGCGGGACGGACGTCGGTATTGATACCGCTGTCGATGACCATCGCCTTGCCGCTGACGGTCGGGATAACGGGTGCGAACGCGACACGCTTGACGCCCTTGATGCGCTTGACGATGAACATCGAGCCCGCGCCGATCGCGCCGGAGTTGCCGGCGGAGACAAAGGCGTCGCCCTCACCCTCCTTGAGCAGTCGGAAACCTGTTGCCAAAGAGGTGTCCGCCATCGCCTTGGTGCGGATCGCGGAGGGGGAATCGTTGTTGGTGAAAACGTCGGGCGCGTGATGGATGGCGATACCGTCGAGGCTGATCTGATTTTCAGCCGCAACCTTGCGGATCGTTTCCTCCGCACCGACGAGCAGGATATCAACGCCGTATTCGTTTTTGGCGTCTACCGCGCCTTTGATGATCTCGAGCGGGGCGTTGTCGCCGCCGAACGCGTCTACAATGATTTTCATACTACCAAATCCTTATCTATAATAATCATACAAACTGATTCAGCCTCCCTTTCCTAAGGGAGGTGGCTCCGAAGGAGCCGGAGGGTTGCCACGTAAAAAACAGAAAGTCTGAGGTGACAGTATTATAAAGAGTAGTATCAACCCTCAGTCGCTTCGCGACAGCTCCCTTAGGAAAGGGAGCCTATTTCATTCTCCTTCATAAACTCAAGTAAATCGGAAAGCGAGCGGTCGGCATATGCCTGTCCGCGTTCCGCCTTATCGCGAGGGCGGTTTTCAAGCGCGGGCAGGATGCCGAAGTTCGCGCCCATGGGCTGGAAATCGGTCACAAAGCTGTCGCTGATATACCGTGCCATCGCACCCATCATCGTGGTGGGCGGCAGGGTGATCGTTGCTTTGCCGCTGAGCAGCCGCGCGGCATTGATGCCGCAGAGCAGCCCCGACGAGGCGCTCTCCATATAGCCCTCAACGCCGGTGAGCTGACCGGCGAAAAAGCGGTTTTTATTTTCTTTATCAGAATAATCCGAATTAAGGATCCTCGGAGAATTGATGAAGGTGTTGCGGTGCATCACGCCGTAGCGCAAAAAGTCCGCGTCGTGTAAAGCCGGAATCATGGAGAACACGCGTTTTTGCTCGCCGAATTTAAGGTTCGTCTGGAAACCAACGAGATTATACATGGTGCCTGCGGCATTCTCCTTGCGTAATTGCAATACCGCCCACGGACGGTGACCGGTGCGCGGATCGCGCAGTCCGACGGGCTTCATCGGACCGAAACGCACGGTGTCCAATCCACGCTGCGCCATCACCTCGATGGGCATACAGCCCTCATAGACCTTGGGATTCATCACATCGAACTCGTGCACGGGAGCGCGTTCGGCGCTGACGAGTGCCTCGTGAAACGCCTCATACTCGGCTTTGTTCATGGGGCAGTTGAGGTAGTCCTCTCCCCCACCCTTGCCGTAGCGCGATTCATAAAACGCGTGCTCCATGTCGATGGAATCCGCCGCGACGATCGGCGCCGCCGCGTCGAAAAAGCGCAGGCTCGTGCCGTAATGCGCGGCGATATCCTCGGCGAGCGTGTCATGGGTGAGCGGCCCTGTGGCGATGATCACCACGCCGTCGTCGGGGATCGCGGTGATCTCCCGGGTGATATAGGTGATGTTCGGATCGTTCAGGATCGCATCCGTCACCAAAGCGGAGAACTGTTCGCGGTCGACCGCCAGCGCTCCGCCCGCAGGGACGGCACATCGGTCGGCACACTGCAGCAAAAGCGAGCCGAGGGTGCGCATCTCTTCCTTTAAGAGTCCCGCGGCGGAATTCACGCGCTTTGCCTTAAAGGAATTGGAGCAGACGATCTCACATAATTTTTCTGAATGATGGGCAGGGCTGAATTTGTTCGGCTTGGTATCGTAAAGGTCGACAGAAACGCCTCTTTTGGAGAGCTGATACGCCGCCTCGCAGCCGGCCAACCCCGCGCCGATGATGGTTACTTTTTGCATATTCTATATAACAGCAGTCATTCCGAGGGGCTTCAGCCCCGTGGGAATCCCACAAAAAGGAACACGACTTCTCCGACAAGGGGATTGCCACGTCGCTGTGCTCCTCGCAATGACATTTTTATCTCTCAGGTTCGGGAGGAGCAAGCCCCTCCCCTACAATAACAGTTTATTTCTTATACCCGCAGCCTTCGTGCTGGCAGAACAAGCCGCCTTTTTTGCCCTTGCGCTTGAAGAGGATGTCGCCGCAGTTGGGACAGCGCTCTTCGACCGGCTCGTACCATGACACAAAGTCACAGTTCGGATAATTGGAGCAGCCGTAGAAGATCTTGCCCTTGCCGGTGCGCTTCACGATGACGTCGCCGTCGCACTTGGGACATTTCACGCCCACGTTCTCCACATATTTCTTGACATTCTTACAATCGGGATAGCCGGGGCAGGCAATGAACTTGCCGTAGCGTCCGACCTTGACGACCATCTGTCTGCCGCATTTTTCGCAGATGATGTCCGTCTTGTCCTCTTCGAGCTCGATCTTGACGCCCTGCATATCGGCTTTCGCCTTTTTGAGGGTCTTGTCAAAATCGGTATAGAAGCCGTCGAGCAGCTCTACCCACTCGGTCTCACCGCTTTCGACGGTGTCGAGCTCCTGCTCCATCTGAGCGGTAAACTTGACGTTGACGATCTTGGGGAAACGCTCCTTCATCAAGCCGGCAAGCGCCTCGCCGAGCTCGGTAGGAACCAGCGTCTTGCCCTCGCGCTTGACGTACTCACGCGAGGTGATGGTGGAGATCGTCGCGGCATAGGTGGAAGGTCTGCCGATGCCGTATTCCTCCAGCGCCTTGATGAGCGACGCTTCGGTAAAGCGCGCGGGCGGCTGGGTGAAATGCTGATTGCCGAGCAGTTCCTTCGCTTTGCAGGGGGTATCCTTCTCTAATGAGAGGATACGATTATCCTTATCGTCCTCGTCGTCCTTGCTCTCGACATAGAGAGTGGTGAAGCCGTCGAAGTCGACGCGGTAACCCGCCGCCTTGAAGATATAGCCGTTGCCCTCGATATCCGCCTGAGTGGTTTTCTGGATGCAGTCCGCCATCTGAGAAGCCATGAAGCGCTCCCAGATCAGCTTATACAGCTTATACTGATCGTTGGTGACACTGCCCTTGATCTGTGCGGGAGTGATCGACGGCGTAGAGGGACGGATCGCCTCGTGACCGTCCTGAGCACCCGCGCGGGATTTGAAGAAGCGGGGCTTGGCGGGCAGATATTTATCGCCGTAGGTATCGCGGATGTAGGTCTGCGCGTCGGCGATCGCGTCATTGGAGATACGCAGGGAGTCGGTACGCATATAGGTGATCAGACCGATCGCGCCGATGCCCTCGAGCTCAACGCCTTCATAGAGCTCCTGCGCGACCTTCATGGTGCGGCGGGACTGGAAATTGAGCTTGCGGGAAGCCTCCTGCTGTAAGGTAGAGGTGATGAAAGGCGGTGCGGGGGATTTTTTGCGGGTGCCGTTCTTCACCTTGGTGATGATGAAATCGGCGCCCTCTAAATCAGCCAGAATCTGATCCGCCTGTTCTTTATTCTTGATCTTGATCTTGCCGTTTGTGTCGCCGTAGAGCGCGGCGGAAAACGCCTTGCGCGAGCCCTTGGGGATGAACTTGGCGTCGATCGACCAATACTCCTCGGGCTTAAAGGCGCGGATCTCATTCTCGCGGTCAACGATGATGCGTACCGCGACGGACTGGACGCGTCCCGCACTCAGACCGCGATGGATCTTCTGCGATACAAAGGGGCTGAGTTTATAGCCCACCAGACGGTCGAGGATGCGGCGCGCCTGCTGCGCGTTGACCAGATCGATATTGATGGTACGCGGTGACGCCATACCGTTTTTGACGCCGGTTTTGGTGATCTCGTTGAATTCCACACGATCCACCTCGTCGAGCGGCAAATCGAGCAGATAGGCAAGATGCCATGAGATCGCCTCACCCTCGCGATCGGGGTCCGTCGCGAGATAGACTTTGTCGGAGCTTTTTGCCTTGCTCTGCAACTCGTCTACCAGCTTTTCTTTTCCCTTGATGACCTCATATTTCGGCGCGAAATTGTTATTGACATCGACGCTCAGGCGTGCCGAGGGAAGATCCCTGACATGCCCCATGGACGCGACGACGTCATAATCCTTGCCGAGGTATTTTTTGATGGTTTTCGCCTTTGCCGGCGACTCCACGATAACAAGATTAGACATTGTGATTTGTCCTCCAAAAGGTTTGCTTTCTGTTTTTAGATATTGGTTGAGATTGCCACAGCTCTCGCGAGCTTCGCAATGACAATCGATAGTAGTTGAGATCAAAAGATCCTTATAATTT
Source organism: uncultured Eubacteriales bacterium (assembly GCA_900320995.1). Lineage (GTDB taxonomy): Bacteria > Bacillota > Clostridia > Oscillospirales > Acutalibacteraceae > Ruminococcoides. The sequence goes on along the minus strand of ONUI01000022.1, from coordinate 24,420 downwards.
ATTTTTCTAATCACTGACCACTGATCACTATACGATCCGGTACATCCTGCCTTTTTCGGCTTTGATCAGCCCTTCGAGCTCCAGCTCGGTCAACGCCTGTAAAACGACGTTCACCGGGAGCTTGACAGCGGATGTGATCGTATCGATATGGACGGGCTCGGCTGTGACGGCATGATAGACCTTCACAGCATCCGCGCTAACGTCGATATCGGTTTTATGTACGGGGATGTCCTCAACAATATCGTCGGGATCGCCTTCCAAACGAAACTGCGGATAATACGAGATGATGTCGGTATAATCCGTGACGGGGATCGCGCCGTCCTTGATCAGCGCGTTGGTGCCCTGTGAATAAGGCGAGGTGATGTTGCCCATCACGGCGAACACATCGCGGTTCTGTTCCAGCGCGTTGCGCGCCGTGATCAGAGAGCCGCTCTTTACGCCGGCTTCGATCACCAGAACGCCGTCGGACAATCCGGAGATGATACGGTTGCGTTCGGGGAAGGTGTATTTGCCCGGCGGATAATCGGGCGGATATTCGCTGATGAGCGCCCCGCGTTCGGCGATGGTATTGCGCATGCGGGCATTTGCCATCAGATAAGGATAGTTGATGCCGCAGCCCAACACGCAGAGCGTCACACCGCCGACCTCCAGCGCCGCGGTATGGCTCAGACTGTCGATGCCGACCGCGCCGCCGCTGATGATGATCACACCCACCTTCGCGAGTGAGCCCGCAAGCACATGAGAGGTCCTCTTGCCGTAGGCGGTCGCGTTGCGCGTGCCGACGATGCCGATGCTCAGAGAGCGTTCAAAATCGGGCAGCCGCCCTTTCATATATAATACCGCGGGCGGATCGTAGATATCCTTGAGCTTTTCGGGATAATTCGGATCGTCCAGCGACACGATACTGATACCGAGCTCGTTGCACCGCGCAATCACCTCGTATGCTTTTGCGACAGGCGTAGCTTCAAGAGCGGAAATTTCCTTGTCGTTCAAAACGCCGGATAATCGCCACTCCATGACGCCGCCCTGATAAAACGCGGTGATATTCGGATAGATTGACGCGAGTGCCTTGCACTTGGGCGAACTGTAGCCGAGTGCGAGGCTGAGCCAGATATAGTATTTTGTCGCGTTGGTCATTTTTTCATTTCCCAGAGAATGATACTTGCGGCAACGGAGACATTCAGCGATTCCGCGTCGCCGCGCATCGGAATATACAGCCGATGGGTACACGCCTCGATGGTCTTAGGCGTGATGCCGTTGCCCTCATTGCCGACAACAGCCAACACCGCTCCCTCGAATGAGCAGTCATTCAAAGAAACGGAGTTTTCGTCGAGCACCGCCGCGTAGGTCGTACCGAACGCGTTGAAGCGTCCGATCAGCCCGGGCAGGTCGTCGGTGATATGGATCGGCAGTCGGAACACCGCGCCCATACTGCCGCGCGCTACCTTGGGCGCGTAAACATCACAGCAATCACGGGTCAAAATGACCAGATCAACGCCCAGCGCTTCGGCAGTCCTCAGGATCGTGCCGAGGTTGACGGGATCCTGTACGGTCTCCAAAGCCAATACTTTTCCATTATCCTTAATTTTATCAAAGTCGATGGTTTTGTCAAGTGTTTTTATGATGAACAATACGCCCTGCGGCGTTTTTGTATCGGACACCGATACAAAGACATTGTCTTTGAGTAGGAACACCTGTTGCGTGATCGAGGAAGTTTCCTGCACAAAAGATTCGTTCTTCGCATAAAAGCTCTCGGAAAAGAACGCGGAGACGATCTCGGCGCCGCTTTTGATCGCGTCGCCGCACAGGCGCAGTCCTTCCGCGACAAAAACGCCCTCTTCCCTGCGGAAGGACGCGGAGGAAAGGAGCTTTTTGATAGTTTTGATTCGTTTATTTTCTTTAGAAGAAATTTGTTCCATAGTATTACCTGTTGTGATGTGTGTCGATTGTAGGGACGAGCATTGCTCGTCCGCATGGCAGAAGTGTTTGTTTCCTATCTCATGTTTTCGGTTATTGAAACGCCCGTCATCCTGCGGATGGTCAGTGTGATCTCCCCTTAGGGGAGGTGTCGCAAAGCGACAGAGGGGTGCCGTCTCCGGCTGAGGACCATCCCTACGGAAGCAAGCATTTGCTTCGCATTGAGACGACATCTGATTCAACCCTTTCGGGAGGAGCAAGCCCCTCCCCTACAGTAAACGTCGCATAATAATTGTAGGGGTCGACATTTATGACGACCCGCGGAAGGGCGTTTGATACGCTATGCGTTTGGGTGACATTCAATGAACGTTTCAGCGGATTTGTAGGGGAGCGCCTTGGTGCTCCCGCGGCAGGGCGTTTGATAACGAACCATGTTGGTCGAGGAAACGAAACATTTCCGTAGGGACGAGCATTGCTCGTCCGCATGGTAGAAACGTTTGTTTCCTATCTAATGTTTTCGGTTATTGAAACGTCCGTCATCCTGCGGATGGTCGATGACCATCCCTACGGAAGCAAGCATTTGCTTCGCGTTTTGGTGGCATACGCCGGAAAGGTTACGGTACGTCGGCAAGCGCCGTACCCTACAATTAATATATAAGGTCGAAGCTCGGAATAGCGGACAATATAAAAGCGTTTGGGATGACCCAAACGCAGTTATAGCTTATTAGTTAGGCGTTTTTAACCTGCTCTACGAGAGCGGTGAAAGCGGCGGGATCGGCAATCGCGATCTCGGACAGAACCTTGCGGTTCAGGGTGATGCCGGCTTTCTTCAGACCGTTCATAAAGGTAGAATAGTTGGTGCCGTTAGCCTTGCAGCCGGCAGAGATACGGGTGATCCACAGTCTGCGGAAATCTCTCTTCTTCTGCTTGCGGCCGATGTAAGCGTAGTTACCGCTCTTCATCACCTGCTGCTTCGCCATCTTAAAGTGCTTACTTTTTGCACCGTAATAGCCCTTAGCGAGCTTTAATGTCTTTTTTCTTCTCTTGCGAGTCATCATCGCGCCTTTAATACGTGCCATTTATCTTTACCTCCGATAATTCTAAAGTCAATTAAGCGTTGATTATTTGTAGGGGATCAGGCGCTTTACCTGAGCTACATTGGTCTTGTCTGCGACAGCAGTCTTTCTCAGACCTCTTTTACGCTTGGTGGTCTTCTTGTTCAGGATATGGCTCTTGTTAGCGTGAGCGCGGATAACCTTACCGTTCTTGCTCAGTTTGAAACGCTTCTTCGCGCCGCTGTGTGTTTTGATCTTAGGCATATTGATATTCCTCCTTTTAATCGGTTGAGATTGCCGCGGGCTGACAGCAGTCGAGCCCTTGCAATGACTTTGACTTTGTTACTTGGTGGGCTTAGTGGGCTTGGGAGCCAGGAACATGATCATCTGGCGGCCGTCCAGTTTAGCGGGACGTTCGATATTCGCCTCTTCGGCGCAAGCGTCGGAAAAACGCTTCATGATATCATAGCCGTACTCGGAATGTCCCATCTCTCGTCCGCGAAAGCGGATAGAAACCTTGACCTTATCACCGTGAGCCAGGAATTTTTTGGCGTTCTTGAGCTTGGTGTTAAAGTCATGAGTATCGATATTCAGGGAGAGCTTAATCTCCTTGACCTCGACGGTATGCTGATTTTTTCTCGCCTCTTTTTCACGCTTCGCCTGTTCAAAGCGATACTTGCCGTAGTCCATGATCTTGCAGACAGGCGGCTTAGCCTGGGGAGCGATCTTGACGAGGTCGAGATTCTTTTCGTCCGCGATATGCTGGGCGTCGGCAGCCGACATAATGCCGAGCTGAGTGCCGTCAGATCCGATTACGCGTAACTCTCTGTCACGAATTTCCTCATTGATTTGAGGTTCCTGTTTAGCGATGTGTAAGCACCTCCAAAGTTTCTTTAACAAATGAAAAAGCGGACAGAAGGCTCCGTCCGCATACAATACAAAGATAAGGGAAAACTCCCCGATTGTATTGACCCGTGCAGACGACACCCCACAGGTGAAAGCCGTATCCGCAAGAATTACGGAATTCCGCTTTACTTTGTTTTCGTTATGTATTATAATATCTTCAATATTGTTTGTCAAGAATTATTTTTGTAAAAAAATAGATTATACTGTTTTCTAATAAAACAGCTTAGCATCTGTTGCGTCTAATTCCGTATAACTTTGTTGGACTCCTTGACATACGTCAGTATGCCTGCGTCGTCCCCCTCGTTCTACGAAATTATCCATTAACATCTGTTTAATCCGTTTTATTAGAAACCAGTATTATTATAGTAAACACAGATCAAAATGCGCTGCCGCGTCCCTCAAAGAGCGTGATGACGGCAAAAGATCAAGCAAAATGTAGGTGAAAAACGTGCAATATTATCCGCAACCGACACAATATCCCTATCCCCCGCAGCAATATATGCAGCCGGTCTATTATCCGCCGCAGCCCAGTCCCGAACAGCAGCGTGAAAACACCTATCGCCGCCTGCTCAGGAAAAACGCCAACAGCGTGGGTACGCTCCTGCTCCTGTTCTTCGGCGCGGAATTGGTCATCGGCGTTATCGTGGTACTGATACTAACGTTACTGGGACTTCAAGGTCAGGGCACGACGGGAGAATTGATCCTGCTGGAAAACGGCGCGATCTCCATGATCGTCTTTTTCGTCGTCGGCGTCATCTACTGTCTGATCCGCAAGTTGCGTTTTGCTTCTATTTTTCCTTTTGAGAAAATAGGCGCGGGATTTCTGACACAATTATGCGTGGTCGGACTGACCTTCTCGCTGATGAGCAACTACGTCGTGTCTTTGGTCAACGGCGTTTTCGGACTGTTCGGCGTTGAGAACACCGGCGGCAGCTTTGAGGTCGGCGATCAGCCGAATGTTCTTTTGTACCTTTTGGTCGTTGCGGTCCTGCCCGCGTTCGCGGAAGAATTCGCCTTTCGCGGCATCATCATGGGCGTGCTCAGACCGTATTCGGAGGGGCTGGCGATCCTGATCTCCTCCGCGGCGTTCGCGCTGATGCACGGCAACTTTGTACAGCTGCCGTTCACCTTCTGCTGCGGACTGGTATTCGCGTTCATCGACGTCAAGGCCAACTCCCTGATGCCTTCTATCATCATCCACTTTTTGAATAACGGGCTGTCCGTTCTTTCGGATATCCTTATCTCGTATAAGATATTGGATGAAGCAACCGCCAATATGTGCTACGGCGTCCTCTTTGTGATCCTCGGCATCCTCTCATTCATCTTCATCAAGCGATTCGTCAACAAGGATGACGGCAGCTTCTTCGCGCTCAAAAACGGCAACACCGTACTGCCGTATAAGGAGAAGGTCAAGACCGCGATCACCTCCCCTACCCTGATCGCGTTTGCCGCTGTGATGGTGTCCTATAGCCTGCTCACCCTGATCACAGGCGCCGCGTAATGGATGAAAGAATGATGGAGCGGGCGCTCATGCTCGCGCAGGAAGCCTTTGACGACGGCGAGGTGCCGGTAGGCGCTGTCGTCGTGCGCAAGGGCGAGATCGTCGGCGAAGGAAGGAATCGCCGTGAAAAAAGCAAAAACGCACTGTATCACGCGGAGCTTGAGGCGATCGATAACGCCTGCAAGCATTTAGGCGGCTGGCGGCTGTGGGAATGTGAGCTGTATGTCACCTTAGAGCCCTGCCCCATGTGCGCCGGCGCGATCGTCAACGCGAGGATCCCGCAGGTCTATTTCGGCGCGTATGACCCGAAAAACGGCTGCTGCGGCTCGGTGGCGGATGTGCTGAATCTGCCGCTGGCGTTCCATCCCGCTTATCAGGGCGGGGTGATGCAGGAAAGATGCAGCGGGATATTGAGCGAGTTTTTTAAGCGGCTGAGATAATATAGGCAACGGAACAATCGATCATCGTCCGACGTATCAACCCTCAGTCACCGAACAAGCATGTCCGGCGACAGCCCTCCTCAGCGGAGGCAGCAGACCCTTTTGTCCGCTTTGCGGACATTTCCCCTAACAGGGGAATCTCCTTAGGAAAGGGAGCCTCAAAGAAAGCATCAACAATATGAAAATCATCAAAAACGGCACGATCATCCTCATCATCGGCGTTGTCGGACTGATCGCCGTCATCGGCGTACTGCTGTATTTGCAATACACCTATGAACAGCCCGCGAGGAGTTATACCCCCGAAGAGATCGCCGAGATCAAGCCCGATCCGATCAACATCAATACCGCCTCCTTGGAGGAGCTGAGCACCCTGCCGGGACTTACGGAAAAGCAGGCGCAAAGCATCATCGAGTATCGGGAACAAAACGGAGATTTCGGATCCGCCGAGGATATCTTGAAGGTCAAAGGGATCGGCGAAAAGACATATCGCAGATTCGCCTTTTACATCACAGCAGAATAAAATAGTTGAAAAAGCGCTTCGGATTCCGAAGCGCTTATCTTTTACTGTTCTTTCTCTACTTCCTGCGCGGCGAGCATGACGCTGATCTTGGCGGTGGCAAAGGAGATTCCTCCCTGCAAATACACCGCGTAAGGCTCTCGCAAAGGCCCGTCAGCGGAGATCTCGATGGAGGAGCCGAGGGTAAAGGCGCCCGCCGCCATGATGATGTCGCTGTCGTAGCCCGGCATGGGCGACGGCTGCGGCGTGACAAAGCTGTCGATGGGCGAACCGCTCTGGATGCCGCGGCAAAAAGCGCATAGCTTTTCGGGCGTACCGAGGGTGATCACGTCGATGATATCACCGCGGCGCTGTTGATGATTCGGCTCAACGTCGTAGCCGAGCACCTCGAAGAGCGCCGACGCGAACACGGCGGTCTTGATCGCCTCTGCCGTCGCAACAGGGGCATGGTAGGCGCCGAGGTACATCTCGCGCAGGATGCCGAGCGTACAGCCCAGTTCTCTGCCTGTGCCGGGCGTAGATAAACGATAAGCGCACAGCTCGACCAGATCGGCTCTGCCCGCGATATAGCCGCCGGTAGGCGCGATCCCGCCGCCGGCGTTCTTGATCATCGAACCCGCCATCAGATCGACGCCGACCGTAATGGGCGATTCAACCTCCGTGAACTCACCGTAGCAGTTATCGAGCATGATAACGGTATCGGGCGACAGCGGCTTGACGATATCGCATATCTCCTTGATCTCTTTGACGCGCAGTGAGGGACGTTGCGCATAGCCCTTGCTGCGCTGGATATACACCATTTTGGGCTTCTTTTCGGCAACCGTCTTTTTGACGCCCTCGAGGTCAACGGTACCGTCGGGCAGCAGATCGACCTCGCTGTATCTGACGCCGAAATCGACCAGCGATCCCGAACATTCGGTGATGCCGATCACGGGCTGGATGGTATCATACGGCGTACCGGTCACGCTCAGCATCTCGTCGCCGGGGCGCAGTACGCCGAACAGCGCGACGGTGAGCGTATGGGTGCCGCTCAAAAAATGCTGACGCGCCAAAGCGTCCTCCGCGTCGAACACATAGGCGTAGATCTTATCGAGCGTATCTCTGCCGCGGTCATCGTAGCCGTAGCCTGTCGAGCCCGCGAACATCGCCTCGCTGACATGGTATTCCTGAAACGCCTTGAGCATCTTTTGCTGGTTATACTCTTTGATCCGCTCGATCTCTTCAAAATGCTCGCGGCAAAGCTCCATCGCCCGATCATATCCGGTTGGTATGCCTTGACCTCGTATCGCGGCTCCTCCTCTCCCCATAATCCGGGGAATTATGGGGTCCCCAATACTCCCAAGAAGCGGAGCGATAATGCGAACGCTGATTGGTTGAGAGCTACTGCCACGGCATAAATGCCTCGCAATGACTATTGATAATAAATCACTCAGGAAAGGGAGCCTAACAGCTCCGCAAACTCCGCGCAGATCGCGAAACCCGAGTTCTGATAAAATCGGGTATTCGCTTCACTGGCGCTGAAAACGTAAGCCTCTCTGCCCTGCGCGTTGATTTGCGACGCAAGCGTCCGCACCAGTTCGCGCGACAATCCCCTGCGGCGAAAATCGGGATGGGTCGCCACAGCGCCGAGGATAACAGCGGATGACGTTTCTGACACCGTCATTAAACCGGACACAAGTGTCCCGTCGATATCCGTGCCGAGGATCGTGCATTTTCCGAGATTGCGGCGGTGGGTCACATCGGACAAAAAGGTCATGTATTCCGGGACGATAAATATGTCGCTCGCACAGCTCTGTAACAGCTCATAAAACGGCTTGATCTCGGGCGAATATAATTCTAATTCGGAATTATAATGTCCGCCGATATAGCGCAAAACCTGCCCCTCGATCACACGATCCGCCTTGATATTAAGGGGAAATTTACGAGCGGACATGACCGCTCCCGCTCCCTGAAAACGCAGGAAGGAGCTGATCTCTTCGAGATCGGAATCATCGGTGAGATACAGGCTGAACTTATCCTCAAAGCGTGAGATCGCCGAAGTGAGTTTACTCTCTGTTTCCTGCACCCAAAAGCCGACAAAATCATATCCTCCGCCATAGCTTTCGTACAGCGAGAGGATACGGGTATAAAACGGATCGTTTGTCAAAAAGGAACGCAGGCTTTCTCGGTCTGCCTGTCGGATCATAGGGCGTTGACCAGCGCTTTAAAGTGCTTGCCGCGCGCGTCAAAATCCTTGTACAGATCGAAGCTCGCGGACGCCGGCGACATCGACACGATATCGCCCTCCACCGCGTTTTCACGCGCGCATTTCACCGCTTCTTCCATGTCGTTGACACGAATGATGACGGGATTATTCTCGGAGTATTTGGATGATTGACGGATCGCGGTCTCGATCTTGTCGGCAGTCGCGCCCATCAGGATCGCGATCTTGACCTTATCGCAGATCTTGTCGCCCAGCTCGGTGTAATCCAAGTGCTTGTCATAGCCGCCCGCGATCAAAATCAGCTTGAAGTCATAGAGCGACAGGGTGCCGCTGGCGGTACGGGTCGGGCTGGAGGCGATGGAATCGTTATAATACTTGACGCCGTCTAACTCACGGACGAACTCGGCGCGATGCTCCACACCGCCGAATTCACGTGCGACCTTGCGGATGCTGTCAGCACTGACGTCACCCCACACGGCGCAGATCGCGGTCATATAGTTCTCGACATTGTGCATGCCGGGAATCTTGATCTCGTGGATATTGAGCACATCAAAAATCTTGCCGTCCTCCGCATACTCGATGGTGTTGCCGTCGAGATACGCGCCGTGACGGAGCTTTTTATTACGGGAGAAAAAGATGACCTCTCCCTTACAGCTCAGATCAAATAAGCGAGTGATCTCGTTATCGTAATTCAGAACCGCCTTTTGATTTTCATTCTGATAAAGAATAATATTTCTTTTTGCTTCTATGTACTCGTCCATGTCCTTGTGAACGTCGAGATGGTTGGGCGCGAGGTTGGTCACGACCGCGACGTCGGGGCTTTGGCGCATGGAGATCAGCTGGAAAGAGCTCAGCTCCACGACGCACACATCATCGGGCGAGATGGTCTCGATCTCCGGCAGGAGGGGCTTGCCGATATTGCCGCCGACATGGACGGTATAACCGTCGGATCTCAGCATCTCGGCGATGACGGAGGTGGTTGTGGTCTTGCCGTCGGATCCGGTCACCGCGTAGATCTTGCACGGACAGATATCGAAGAAGATCTCCATCTCGGAGCTGATGGTCACGCCTTTCTCACGCAGAGCGTTGAGCTCGTCACACCAAAACGGCATACCGGGGGTGCGCAGCGCGATATCGACGTCGATATCGTCGAGGTAGTGCTCACCCAGAGAAAGCTGAGCGCCGTCTGCCTTTGCCTTTTCGGCGACCTCGCCGAGCGCTTCTTCATTGCGCTTATCACAGGCGATGACGGTCGCGCCGTATTTGGTGAACAGCGGGATCAGCGGCATATGACTGCGGCCCATGCCGATCAGCGCAATGCGTTTTCCGTGAATCGATTCAAAAAAGCTGTCGATACTCTGTTTCATTTGTATTCCTCCAAAAGCACAGATTTATCTATTATAATTGTATTATACTATATTATAAAAAAATATCAAGACATATCACAGATTCCGCTTATTTGAATCATTTTCAAATACACGCGCCGTGTTCAGTACGCGATACGCGATGAAGATGCTGACCACATAAAACAGCACCCAGATGTTCATGCTGACGATGGAGAAATAGATCGCCGACAACACGACCAGCGGGTGTACCTTGACCTGATCGGACACGATGCGCGGCTCGAGGATCTGGCGGATGATCACCGTCAAAAGAAAGTAGATTAGTAGGATCACTCCGCCGATATAATTCTTTTGCAGAATAAAAGCCGCGGCAAGCGGCATATAGACCGTGCCGGGGCCTAAGATCGGCAATATGTCCGCCACGGCGGTCACAAACGCGAATGCGATCGGATATTCTACGCCTGTCAGATAAAAAATAAAGACCGCCTCAACGAAGGTGATCGCGTACAAAATCAGATAGGAGCGGATCAGCCGACGCAGGGTATCGCCCGCGATGTGCATGACGCTGCCGAGGACATCACGGTACTCCCCCGCGCGACACAGCAGATCGTCGCGCAAACCGTCCAAATGGTGCAGGAAAAACACCGTCAGCGCGAAGGTCACGATCACGAAGGTGATCCCGAGCGGTACCGCGTGAAACAGCGTTGTCGCGACAGAGGTCACGGTATTCAGCAAATCGCCCGTGAAGATGTGTTCTTTGAGTGTGTCAAACAGCTCGGGAGAGCGGAACAGATCGACGATCATGCCGCGATAGTCCTCCAACAGGCTCAGTGCCTGACTCACCGCCAGATAGAGAATGATCCCGATCACGGCGAATATGACGCCGAACACGAGCAAGGTGAGCGTTGTCGCGGCAAAAGAGGATCGAAAGCGAAAGCTCGTCCGCAGACAGCCGTACAGCGGCTTCATCAGTACCGCGATCAGGAGTGATAAAAAGAACGGCAGGACAAATGCCGCCGCCTGTACCGCGAGGATAAATAATAATGTATAGCTGAGAAAAAAGACAAGCCGAGGCTTGCCGCTGAAAAAACGGGTCAACATATCATCACCAACCTGAGGTTAGTGTTTGTGACACGGATGGTTTTATGCGGTTGAGATTGCCGCTTACTTTACTAATTGAAATCGGTTGAGATTGCCACGGGATCAATCCCTCGCAATGAATTTTTTGGATAAAATTCAAACGACAGGCCCTATCAAGGACCTGCCGTCTGAAAAAACAGAAACCAAAATGCTTGGAAAATATCTAATTGAATGTTACTGCTGAGCGCGTCCGAGCAGGAAATCTACACTGACCTCGAGGATATCCGCTAATGCTACCAGCTCTACGTCGGTTACAAAACGAATCTGTCCCTCGAGCTTGGATAAGCCCGACGCGTTCATGTCGACGCCGTTGACTTGCAGTTGTGCGAGCAGCTCTTTTTGCTTCATACCTTTTTTCTTACGAGCCGCCTCAACACGTGCGCCTACAAGATTACGATCGCCTAATTCCTGTTTACGAAGTCTCATTTTATCTCCCCAAATCTATTCCGAAAATCTGTAATTAATTTCTTTTAAATAATTCCGTGTGGAAATTCTTTAAACGTAAAAAGCTAATGTATCTGTATTATAATACGTTGTAAGAAAATTTAAATTTTTGATACATTTTTCTGCTTTTCGTTACAAACCTTTAATTTCTGCACAAGAAAATGTATCAATTTTTGTAAACTTTTTCATGTCGCTTGGTGTTGACAAAAACCGACACACAAGATATTGATTTGGGTGAATGGCGAATGGTGAATGATGAATGGTGTCGGGAAACGCTGACGCGTTTTGGATTAGTATAATGACTGCAAAAGAATACGCTCGATACTCTATGATGAAATGCTGACTATTATTTAGTCTTCACGCATATTAGGATTATAATATATTAATCAGGTGAGGGCGGAGCCCTCCAGCCACCATTCACTATTCACACTATTCACCATTCACTAAAAAAGCTCCCCTAAGGGAGCTTTTCAAGCGAGCAAATCTATAAGCCGGGTTCTGTATTGGGCAGTCATCTATCTTGGCCGTGCGTTGCCGCAGCGGCTCGGTGCCACCTCCACGGGACTGCCGAGCAAGCATCTTGTCCCTCCGCGGTGTTGCTTCGGATAGGGTTTACACGGCGGTGACGTCTCCGCCACCCCGGTGAGCTCTTACCTCACCTTTCCACCATCACATCCCCCGCCAAATTCCGGCAGGGGAAGCAGTTATTTTCTGTTGCACTATCCCTGGGGTCGCCCCCGGCGGCTGTTAGCCGTTATCCTCGCTCTGTGAAGCCCGGACTTTCCTCGCGCGGAGCCTTTCGGCTCTCGCCCGCGACTGCCTGATTTACTCGTGCCTTATTATAATCAGTTTACCCCTCTTTGTCAATCGTGCTTTTCGCGTACGCCAACAATGCTTCTTTCTCATTGGGCAGCTCGCCGGCGATCACCTTGTCGAGCAAGAGATCGAGCGTCTTGCCGATCCGCACTCCCGAGCCGACCCCGATATGGATCAGATCGGAACCGTTGACCGCGAGCTGCCGCAGGCTGTAGCACTCCCCTGCCGCGATGATGCGGTTCAGCTCGTCCGACACCTCGGATAAAGTGCGGAGCTTTTCTTCGCGCATATATTTGGACTGCGCCAAGATATCCGCGTGCTGGATCAGCATCAGTGCCTGCATGATTTCCACGCCGAGGTGCTTGAGATAGCCCTTGAGCATCACGGCGTCGGGCACAAAACGTTCATCATGCCAACGGATCAGCGTGCAGACCTCATCGATGAACGCCGACGACATACACAGCCGCCTGAGGATCTCGCGGGTCATCGCCGCGCCGATCTTCGGATGGTTCTTATAATGGCTCATTCCGTATTTGTCCGTCGTCTGCGCCAGCGGCTTGCCGATATCATGGAAAAGCATCGTGACACGCAGCAGCGGCAACGGCTCGATATTGTGTACTGCCGCGACGGTATGACGATACACATCACGGTTATGGTGCTTGGAATTCTGCTCAAAATCGAAAGTGCCCTTGAGCTCCGGGATAAATACCGCAATGACCGAGCGATAACGCCGCAGGACAAAAGCGGCATGGTCGCCGCACAGCAGCTTCAACAGCTCCTCGCGGATGCGCTCGCCCGCGATATCGGAAAGCAGCTTACGCTGTCGGAGGATCGCGTCGGAGGTGTCGGGCTCGATGGTGAATCCGAGCGTCGCCGCGAAACGTAAAGCGCGCAAAATACGCAGCGCGTCCTCAGAAAAGCGCCGTGTGGGATCGCCGACGCATCGGATCACGCCGTTTGAAAGATCCTGCTGTCCGCTGTAGAGATCCACCAAGCCGTCCTCATCATTATACGCCATTGCGTTGACGGTGAAATCACGCCGCGCGAGATCGTCGCTCAGACGATCGGAGAACCGCACCTCGTCCGGATGGCGGGAATCGGAATACTCGCCGTCGATCCGATAGGTCGTAATCTCATACAACTCGCCCTCTACGATCACCGCTACGGTGCCGTACTTTTTACCGACGCTGACAGTCTGGTAATCCGCAAAGATCCGCTCGATCTCTTCGGGAGGCGCGGAGGTGGTGAGATCCCAATCGTGCGGCGTGATCCCGCGCAGGCTGTCGCGCACGCAACCGCCCACAACATAACCGCTGTAGCCGTTATGCCGTAGCCTGTCGATCATCAGTTTTACATCTGAGGGCAACCGAATTTCCATATTCCACCGTTTTTCCGCATATTTTTGACAATTTCAGTATAACATCAATTTGATACGGTTACAATAAAAATATGAAAAAAATTGAGTAAGCGGTTGAGATTGCCACGGGATAAATCCCTCGCAATGACGATTATGATATACGTTGAGATTGCCACGGGATGAATCCCTCGCAATGACAAATCAAAAAAGGGCACACAAGTCAAAAGGAGCCTTTTTGGCTTGCATGAACCTTCCTGCTTTATTCTGTCGAAAAGATCAAATACTATCGACGGAGCAGATCAATATATACGAGATGCTCTGAGTGAATAAGTAAAGGTTGTGTGAATAATGAAGAAGATGATCCGATATGTTTGTATGACGCTCGCGGCTGTACTGCTGTGTCCGATCATGACGGCGTCATCGCAGGAGGTGCGCCGCACCGTACACGTTGGCGGTATGCCGTTCGGGCTGACGATGTACACCAATGGCGTTGTGGTCGTCAATGTCGACGACAGCTATGACTCGCCCGCCAAAGCCGCGGGTCTGCGCGAGAATGACATCATCACCCGCGCGAATGACGAGAAGATCACCTCCAACGAACGCCTGCACGAGATCATCGCCTCATCCGGAGGAGCGGATATCGAATTATCTGTGTTACGAGGTAAGAGCCCGCTATCCATGACCATTACTCCCGAAACGGATGACGACGGCAATTATACGGCAGGCATGTGGATCCGTGACTCGACCGCGGGACTGGGTACGATCACCTATTTTGATGAAAACACCCATTCCTTCGGCGCGCTGGGACACGGTATCTGCGACCGTGATACGGGGCTGCTGATGCCTTTGGGCAGCGGTAAGATCGTGAAGGCGCAGATCGGCTCGATCACCAAGGCGAAGAAGGGTATCGCAGGCGGGTTGAACGGCTATATGTCAGATGAAGAGATCGGCGAGATGACCGTCAACAACAGCTTCGGCGTATACGGAAAGTATACCGCCGAGCCCGAGGGTGAGGAGATCCCCTGCGCCTTTGACAGCGAGATCGAAACAGGTCCGGCACAGATCATCACCACATTGGATGACGGAGAACTCCAAACCTTTGACGTAGAGATCGAGGGCTTCCATCTGAATGATAAAAGCGGACAGAATATGGTCGTCCGTGTGACCGACGAGGATCTGCTGGACAAGACAGGCGGTATCGTACAAGGGATGAGCGGATCACCGATCATCCAGAATGACCGGCTGATCGGCGCGGTGACGCATGTGTTCGTCAACGCGCCCGAAAAGGGCTACGGCATCACCATCGGCAATATGCTGAGCTGTTATGAGCAGTTCGGCGGTATCAGAGGAGAATCGTAAGATTCATTGTTATCGAGATTGCCACATCGTCGGCTCTGTTTCCGACTCCTCGCAATGACACCGACTAACGCATCGGCAATGATGACAAGCCCTCCGTTTCGCTGTGTGCAACACTCCGCCTTTATTAACGCGCGCGTCCACGCGTCCGCGAAAAATGTCGAATATTTCTTTCAAAAATTTTTATGTTTTCTCTTGCCAAATTTACCAAATTATGGTAAACTCAAAATACAAATTAAAACAGGAGATGTAAAAATGACAGAAAGAATGAAACTCTTGATGACGCAGGAGCCGACTGACAATATGACTGAAATCATGCAAACCCTCGAGCAATACGGCTTTTCGACCGCTTTTTGTACGAAAGACGGTGA
This sequence comes from uncultured Eubacteriales bacterium, assembly GCA_900320995.1. Taxonomy (GTDB): domain Bacteria; phylum Bacillota; class Clostridia; order Oscillospirales; family Acutalibacteraceae; genus Ruminococcoides. Next base: position 9,054 of record ONUI01000022.1, on the reverse strand, counting down.
AGAGGTGATCAACCGCATCCAAAGTGAGAAGCCCGATGTGGTGATCATGGATCTGTTCATGACCCACATCGACAGTATCGGAGTCATGCGCGCGATCCGTAAGCAAAAGCCCGATAAGCTGCCGATGTTTGTGGTCTATTCGAGCTTTGACAGTCCGGTGCTCGAGCGTGAGGTGATGAGCGCGGGCGCGACGTATTTTGTATTGAAGCCATTCAATCTGAGCGATTTGGCGGAAAACATCGTCAGACTGAGCAAGCGACAGCGGCAGAGATCGAAGGGCGGTATCCGACAGATCGGCTACGACAGCAACAGCTTGGAGCTGAAGGTGACGGAGATACTGCACCAGATAGGAGTCCCCGCCCATATCAAAGGCTACCATTATCTGCGTGACTCTATCATCCTGTCCATTGAGAAGCCCGAGATCATCAACGCCGTGACCAAACAGCTCTACCCCACCGTGGCGAAGAAATATGAAACGACGTCATCCAGAGTGGAGCGTGCGATCCGCCACGCGATCGAGGTCGCGTGGGACAGGGGCGACGTCGAGGTGCTGAACAGCTATTTCGGCTACACCATCCAAGGGAGCAGAGGCAAGCCCACCAACAGCGAATTCATCGCGATGATCTCAGATAAGCTGAGATTGCAGATGAAGAACGCGGGATAATATCACAATCGTCATTGCGAGCCCTTTAGGGCGCGGCAATCTCAACCAAAGTATGACAAATTCGGTTGAGATTGCAACGGCGTCGGCTTTACCGACACCTCGCAATGACAATTATATAACAGAGCTGTCACGGAGTGTTCCGCGGCAGCTCTTGCTTATTGACAGAGTTTAGGGATGAATGGTATAATGAGCGTGAAAGAAAAGTGGTAATCGGTTGAGATTGCCACGGGGCGCATACTGATTGTCATTACGAGGAGGAATATGATTCCGACGCGGTAATCTCAACCTTAGTTTTTGCGCCCCTCGCAATGACGATTGAAAAGGCGGTGTTAGAATGGCGTTTGATACATTTGATGAAGGCATCAGCTTGGGCGGTATGCGCTCCAAAACCGAGATCCGCACCCTGATCTGTTATCTGTTCAAGAGCGTCGGCGTCCCGATGACCAAGGACGCGGTCGTGAACGCGCTGATGGAAAAGGGGCTGGCGAATTATTTTGAGACCAGCTCGAGCTTTGACGATCTGATCAGGAACGGCAACATCGAATTAGTCGACGAAGAACAAAAGCGCTATTTCAATACCGACAACGGCAATATGATCGCGGTACAGCTCGAGGACACCTTGGCGCCGACCGTCAAGGAGCGCGCGATCGAATGCGCGCTGGCGCTTCTCAAGCAGGAGCGCGTCGAGAGCGAGAACAAGGTCACGATCGAAAAATGCGACAACGGCTATACTGTCACCTTCCGTATCTCCGGCGGCGATATGGAGCTGCTGAGCTTCTCGCTCTATGTGCCGGATAAACAGCAGGCACGCATCCTCAGAAAGAACTTCTACAAGGATCCCGACCTGTATTATTCGGTGATGATCGCGATGCTCACCCGCAACAAACGCGCTGTGACGGAGATCCTCGATGAGCTCGGGTCGGTGATTTAATTGAAGGATTCGGTTGAGATTGCCACATCGTCGTCGCTCGCCGTATTCGGTAGGCATATCCGGTCGGTATGCCTTGACCTTATGTGGCGGCTCCTCCTCTCCCCAAAAAGCAGGAGCTTTTCGGGGACCCCGGAAGGGACTTCGCAATGACATCTATAATAGCGGTTGAGATTGCCACAAGTTGATATGTATGCCAACCCTCGCAATGACATTTAAAATGCCGACAGCAGTACCATCAGCGCGACGCCGGGCACTCCGCCTGCCGCCGAGGTCAACAGCGTAAGCTGTGTCACCGGGATATACACCCCCGTCATACCCGACAGGATATTGACGACGCCCAAGGTCAACAGCCCTGCCAATATGGAGAGTAAAGCCCTTTTGAAGGGCTTTTTCTTTTTGGCGGCGTAATGGATGAAGGAGAAAACAAGAAAGGTCGATACGGATACGATAAACACAAACAGCATAATGGCTCCTGAATTCAGTAAACATTTTTATTATAGCACAATACCGCACTAACAACATTTTTCCGCCATGATATCAGTGGAACACTATCTTGTTGTTATTCGGTTAATTGATACAATCCCTCACCCACTTCGTGGGAGCTCCCTTTACCAAAGGGAGCCTTCTTAACTCTAGATATAACAAAAAAGACTACCGGATTTCTCCGATAGTCTATTCTATGATAGCTTGTGCAAAAATATTATGCCTCGGGAGCAGTAGTTTCGGTAACCTGATCGCTGACAGAGGTGGTATCTGTCGCCTCTACGGAATCAGCGGGGGTGGTATAATACGCGATGATGTTCAGTGCGATAACGACGACAACAAAGCCAACGGCGAACCACTTGGTCGCGCGGGCAAGGAACGCGTCGTAGGAACGAGCCTTATTCTTGGAGAAGAAGGTGTCCGCACCGCCGGATACAACGCCGATACCCTGCTGGTTGCCTTCCTGAAGAATAATAATGATAATCAATACGATAGAAGCGATCAGCAATAATGCTCCTAAGATAATCTCAACAACTGACATAATGTATCTTCCTTTCAAAACGACTGTTCAAAGTCGATATACTCAAATGCAAAGATTATTGTATCATACAAATATGCAGATTGCAAGTGTTTTTTTGAGGAATCATAAAATTTGTTGTAAAGCGGCATTTATCGGAAATGTTTCGGGAGGAGCAACACTCCGACGTGGGAATCTCCCTGATAGGAGTAGAAGCTCACTGTTCACGCCATCAATGACAAGGGGATTGCCACAGCCCGCAAATGAATAGTCATGGGGATTGCCACAGCCCGCAAATGAATAGTCATTGCGAGGAGGGCGACCGAGCCCGACGTGGCAATCTCAACCTTAACCGATGCGGGCTTCGCAATGACACCGTTATTGTTTCGTCGATTTATTCGGCGGTTACTACGGTAGACGTTTCATCTGCTTCGCGTTTGGGTGGCGTATATGGGATAGGTCTCGGGAGGAGCAAGCCCCTCCCCTACATTTTTACTTCTTTAAACCTTTTCCGCAGCACTATACTGTACTGCTATTCACCGTCAAATGAGGGAAAGCTGCTGGGCTTCATCCTCCTGTGAGGGCAATGCGCCCGCCGCGGGCAGGGTGCGGGTACGATAGCGCGAGGGCTTTGAGAATCTTCCCTCTTCATACGGTTCGATCGCCATGACGCGGTGACCCTTCCTCAGCTTCATCACCCCTACGCCCTGCGTATTCTTGGTCGTCTTGGGAGCGATCGCGCCGCTGTGGAAGAGCAGCATACGACCGTTGGACGAGGTGAGCAGGAATTCTCGGTCGGTCTTGGTGAAGTCGATACCGGCGAGAGGCGCTTTATCGGAATATGCGTTGATCAGCTTTTTGCGGTTGGTCTTAGTCTCATACGCCGAGAGAGGAACCTTGGCGACCTTGCCGTTCTCAAAGGCGAACAGCAGATAGCCGCTGTAGTCCTTGGTCTTTAAGACGAACACCGCCTTTTCGCCCTCGTCCATCCCGAGTCGCGCGGGAATGAACTCACCGAAGGCGCTCGCCTTGGTGTCGGCGATCTCACTGACCTTGGTCTTGTAGACCTGACAGCGGTCGGTGAAAAACAGCAGATCGGTGTTGTTGGTGGTCTCGGTGGTATAGACGATCTCGTCGTTTTCCTTGAGTTTTTGCTCGCCGCTCATGCGCAGAGACTGCGGCGTGATCTTCTTGAAATAACCTTCCTTAGTGAAGAACAGATGCACGGGATAATCGGGGATCTCCTCCTCCAGATTGACCTCGGCAGGCAGATCGTCCACATGGAGCAGCGGACAAAGGCGCTCTTTGCCGTATTTATCCGCGACCGCTTTGAGCTCCTTGACGATGATGGTCTTGACGCGCGCCTTGGAGTTGAGGATCGCCTCGAGCTCCTCGATATCCTTGATGAGCTGTTCGATCTCAGCGGTACGCTTCAAGATGTACTCACGGTTGAGATGACGGAGCTTGATCTCGGCGACATACTCCGCCTGGATCTTGTCGATACCGAAGCCGATCATCAGGTTGGGGACGACCTCGGCTTCTTCCTCGGTCTCGCGCACGATCTTGATCGCCTTGTCGATATCCAGCAGGATGAGCTTCAAGCCCTCGAGCAGATGGAGCTTGTCCTTCTTTTTGTTGAGGTCGAAGAAGGTACGGCGGCGGATACATTCGACGCGGAACGCGATCCACTCGTTCAGTATCTCCCCCACTCCCAGCGTCATCGGCACGCCGCCGATCAGCACGTTGAAGTTGCAGGAAAAGCTGTCCTCGAGAGTAGTCAGCTTATAGAGCTTGAGCATCAGCTTATCGGGGTCGGTACCGCGCTTTAAGTCGATGGTGATCTTCATGCCGTCGAGGCCGGTCTCATCACGGATATCGGAGATCTCCTTGATCTTGCCGTTCTTGACAAGATCGATGACCTTCTCGATGATGACCTCGGTGGTCGTGGTAGGCGGGATATGGGTGATATCGATGCAGTTCTGCTTTTTGTCGTATTCGTAGATTGAACGCACCTTGATGGAGCCGCGTCCGGTGCGGTAGACCTCACGGATCGCTTCTTCGTTATAGATGATCTGCGCGCCGCCCGAAAAATCGGGTGCGGGCAGCGTCGAGATGATGTCGTGATCCTTATCACGGATCAGCGCGGCGGTCGTCTCGCAGATCTCACGCAGGTTGAAGGAGCAGATATTGGACGCCATGCCGACCGCGATACCGGTGTTGGCGTTGACCAGCACAGACGGGAATGACGCGGGCAGGAGGGTCGGCTCCTTCATGGTATTATCATAGTTGTCGACGAAATCAACGGTGTCCTTGTCGATATCCTTGAACAGCTCGTTACAGATGGGATCGAGCTTAGCCTCGGTATATCGGGAAGCCGCCCACGCCATATCGCGCGAGTAGAACTTACCGAAGTTACCCTTGCTGTCGACATACGGATGCAGCAGCGCCTCATAGCCGCGGCTGAGTCGCACCATCGTGTCATAGATCGCGGAATCACCGTGAGGGTTGAGCTTCATGGTGGCGCCGACGATGTTCGCGGACTTGGTGCGCGCGCCGGTGAGCAAGCCCATCTTATACATGGTATAGAGCAGCTTGCGGTGCGAGGGCTTGAAGCCGTCGATCTCGGGGATCGCGCGCGACATGATGACGCTCATGGCGTAGGGCATGAAGTTTTCTTCGATCGTCGAAGCGATGCGCTGTTCGACGATATCACCCGCGCCCGCGATCACGCCGTTAGCGATCGGTTTGATATTCGGTTGTTTTGTTTGTTTTTTCTTTGCCATATTGTATTCCTTAATACTTAATTAGCCTTCCCCTTGAGGGGAAGGTGTCATCCAAAGGATGACGGATGAGGTGGAAATGTTTCCACACCATCCCTTTCTTTGTTGGATCGGAAGAGCTGCCACCTCATCCGACCGAATCACCTTATTCGGTGATTCGCCCACCTTCCCCTCAAGGGGAAGGCTTTACTTACGACACATCCAGATTATCGGTGTAATTCGCGCCAAACTCAACGATGAAGTCTTTTCTGCCCTGCAGGTTGTCGCCCAAGAGCACATCAAAGATCTGCGCGGTGCGCTCGACGTTGTCGGGCATCACCTTGATCAGGCGGCGGGTATCGGGATTCATGGTGGTCAGGCTCATCATGTCGGGTTCGTTCTCACCCAGACCCTTGGAGCGCTGGATCGTGAACTTCGCGCTGCCGATCTCGCTGATATACTTCTCTTTTTCCGCCTCGGTATAGGCGAAATAGACCTTATCCTTCGTCGTGATCTCATACAGCGGCGATTCCGCGATATAGACCTTGCCCTCCTTGATCAGGTCGGGGGTCAGGCGGTAGATCATCGTAAGCAGCATGGTGCGGATATGGAAGCCGTCCACGTCGGCATCCGTACAGATGATGACCTTGTTCCAGCGTAGATTGTCGATGTTGAAGGCGTTGATGTCCTTTTTCTTCGACTTGGTCTTGCCCATATCGACCTGCACGCCGCAGCCGAGGATCTTGATCAGATCAGTGATGATCTCGCTCTTGAAGATGCGGTCATAATCCACCTTCAAGCAGTTGAGTATTTTTCCTCGGATCGGCATGATCGCCTGAAAATCGGGGTTACGCGCCTGTACACAGGCGCCCTTTGCGGAGTCGCCCTCCACGATAAACAGCTCGCGTTCATCGACATTCTTGGAGCGGCAGTCGGTGAACTTCGCGATCTTGGCGGTGATGTCGATCTTGGCGGTCAGATTCTTTTTGATATTGATACGGGTCTTTTCGGCGCTCTCACGGGAACGCTTGTTGACCAATACCTGATTGGCGATCTTATCCGCCTCAAGGGGATTCTCGATGAAGTAGACCTCAAGCTGTTTCCTCAGAAAGTCGGTCATCGCGTCCTGGATACCCTTGTTGGTGATCGCGAGCTTGGTCTGGTTCGCGTAAGAGGTAACCGACGAGAAGGAGGAAATGACGATCACCAGACAATCCGCTACGTCGTCGTATTTGATCTTGCTCTCGTTTTTATTGTACATGCTCTTGCTTTTCAGATAGCTGTCGATCTGATAGACAAAAGCGTTGCGTACCGCTTTATCGGGCGAGCCGCCGTGCTCGAGCCACGAGGAATTGTGATAATACTCGGTAACGGAGGCTTTATTGGAAAACGCCAGCGCGACGTTGATCTTGCACTTGTACTCGTCCTTATCGTCGCGGTCACGGCACATGCGCTCGCCGCTCCAGCTCTGGACGGTAGTGAAGCCGTCTTCCCCGATCAGCTCGCTGACATGGTCGGCGATACCGTTCTCATAGAAGAATTCCTCAACGTCAAAGGAACGTCCCGCCTGCTGGCGGAAAATGAACTTGACGCCGGGATTGACGATCGCCTGACGGCGGAGCATCTCGGTGAAAAACGCCTTATCCATCTTGATGTCGGTAAAGACCTCGAGATCGGGCTTCCAACGGATCTTGGAGCCGGTATCTCTGCCGCTGTAATCTGTCGATTGCAGACCGCCGACGTTCTCGCCCTTTTCAAAATGAAGGGAGTATTTTTTGTGATCGCGCTTGATATCGGCGTCCATGTACTCGGACGCGAACTGGGTCGCGCACAGACCCAGACCGTTGAGGCCGAGGGAAAACTCGTAGTTGCCGCCGTTGTCATTGTCGTATTTGCCGCCCGCGTAAAGCGTGCAGAACAACAGCTCCCAGTTGTATTTCTCTTCGTTTTGGTTGTATTCGACGGGGATGCCGCGTCCGTGGTCTTCGATCTCGATCGAGCCGTCGTTGTATGCGGTGAGGACGATCTCTTTGCCGTAGCCCTCGCGCGCCTCGTCGATGGAGTTTGAGAGAATCTCAAACACACTGTGCTGACAACCCTCGATACCGTCGGAACCGAAGATGACCGCCGGGCGCTTACGCACCTGATCGGGACCCTTGAGCACCTTGATATCGTCGTTACTGTAGACAGGTTTTTTCTTGGTTCTTGCCATTTCTTTCACCTTGGTTTCTGTATGATAGCCTCCCTTTTCTAAGAGAGGTGCCCGACAGGGCGGAGGGTTGCCAATCCCTTATCCGAATCGCGCTAAAAAATTACTGTGCGAGAGAACAAATCAACCCTCAGTCTGCTTCGCAGACAGCTCCCTTAGGAAAGGGAGCCTCATTTATTTAATCCCTTTAAGCTTTTTGATCTGGTCACGCAGATATGCCGCGTGCTCGAATTCGAGCAGCTTTGACGCCGCCTGCATCTCTTTGGTGAGCTGTTTGATCATCTCGATCCGCTGCTCACGCGAGAGCCTGCCGACCAGCTCCATTTCATCATCGGTATGGGTGGAGATCTCGATGATGTCGCCCACTTTCTTGATGATGGTCTGCGGCGTGATGCCGTGCTCCTCGTTATATGCCTGCTGGATGCCGCGGCGGCGGTTGGTCTCGACGATAGTTCGCTTCATCGAGTCGGTCACGCTGTCGGCGTACATGATGACCATGCCGTCGGCATTTCGCGCAGCGCGTCCGACCGTCTGGATCAGCGAGCGCTCCGATCGCAGGAAGCCCTCCTTATCCGCATCGAGGATCGCCACCAGACTGACCTCAGGGATATCCAGACCTTCTCGGAGCAGGTTGATGCCCACCAGCACATCGAACTTGCCCAGTCGCAGGTCGCGCACGATCTCCATACGCTTGACGGTGTCGATGTCGTGGTGCATATAGCGCACCTTGATATCCATGCTCTCGAGATATTCGGTGAGATCCTCCGCCATCTTTTTGGTGAGGGTCGTCACTAAAATGCGCTGGTTCTTTTCGGTGCGGATGTTGATCTCAGAGATCAGGTCGTCGAGCTGACCCTCAGTCGGTCTGACAGAGATCTCGGGATCAAGCAGTCCCGTGGGGCGGATGATCTGCTCCGCTACGACAGCGCTCTTCTCCAGCTCCAGATCGCCGGGCGTCGCGCTGACGAACACCGCCTGATTGAGCCGCTCATAGAATTCATCGAAATTCAGCGGACGGTTATCATAGGCGGACGGAAGTCGAAAGCCGTAGTCGATCAGGCTCTTTTTGCGCGCGTGATCGCCGCCGTACATGCCGCGTACTTGTGGCAGCGTGACGTGGCTTTCGTCCACGAACAGCAAAAAGTCCTTCGGAAAGTAGTCAAGCAGGGTGAAGGGCGCTGAACCCGGTTCTCTGCCCGACAAAACGCGCGAGTAGTTCTCTACGCCGGGGCACATGCCGATCTCCTGCAGCATTTCAATATCGTAATGGGTACGCTGTTCGATGCGCTGGGCTTCGAGCAGCTTGCCGTTTTCGCGGAAATATTTCAGCCGCTCCTGCAATTCGCGCTCCAACTCAGCGAGAGCGCGCGCCATCTTCTCACCGTCGACGATATAGTGCGACGCGGGATAGATAGCGGCATGGCGCAGAGTCGCGATCAGCTCGCCTGTCAGCGGATTGATCTCCGTGATACGGTCGATCTCATCGCCGAA
>ONUI01000140.1 GCA_900320995.1 uncultured Eubacteriales bacterium | reverse complement strand
TTTTCGAACAAAAATTCTATTCTGCCTCCCTTTTCTAAGGGAGGTGGCATGGACACGCTTGTCCATGCCGGAGGGTTGTCGTGCGTGATTTATTCTATTAACCGGCATTTGATAACAGCGTATCAACCCTCAGTCGCGTGACACAAGTGTCCGCAACTGCTCCCTTAGGAAAGGGAGCAGTTGTGTGCCGTGACGGCACGGATGATGCCTTGGATATCGGGGGTGCTGTTGATATCGGTATAAGCTGCGGTACGCAGCATTGCGGCGATGGCGTCGAATTGACCTTCACCGATCTCAAAGGCGATGGAGCCGCCGCCTTTGAGCTTTGACGTCCACAGAGAGAGGATCATTTTGTAGAAGTCGCAGCCGTCCTCACCGCCGTCTAAGGCAAGTCGCGGCTCGTATTGCACTTCCTTTTGCAGATCGGCAATCTCGGCGGATCGGATGTAGGGCGGATTGGATACGATCATATCCAGTGAGCCGTCCGCGAAATCGCTGACGCAGTCCCGCAGATCGGCGTGGATCGCGCGGACATTCGCCTGATTGAGCGCGATGTTCTCCGTCAGATAGGAAATCGCGGTGTCGCTTTTCTCAACCGCATACACGGTGGCGTTCGGCAGTTCCTTTGCCAGTGTGACAGCGATGATGCCCGAGCCGGAGCACAGATCGACGATCACGGGATCGGGGGTGTTTTCGGATAAGCGCAATGCCTCCGTCACCACCACCTCGGTATCGTCGCGGGGGATCAGCACACCTTCGCCGACCCTGTAGTCGCGCCCCATAAAGCTCCATGAGCCGAGGATATACTGGATGGGTTCGCCGCTGATACGGCGGCGCGCCATCGCGAGGGCTTTTTCGGTCACTTCTTCGGGGAGGTCATCGTTTTGCAATATCAGCTCCGTGCGCGAGCAGTGCAAAACGGCGCAGAGGATCTCCAGCGTATCGCCGGCGGGATTCTCCACGCCCGCACGCGTCAACAGGCTTTTGACGGCGCTATTGAGCGCAGGAACAGTCATTGATGATATCGGATCCGTCGTCCGGGATGACCGCCGTCATGGCTTCGATGGCACATTCGATCATCTCGTCGGCGGGTTCTCTGGTGGTGATGCGCTGTGCCCAGAGTCCGGGTGTAGCGAGGATGCGGGTGAGCTTGTTGTCGTATTTGCCGCAGAGCTTGATGAACTCATAGCCCAGACCGACCATGACCGGCACGAGAAGCAGTCTGAGAACCGGACGCAGGATCGGGAGATTCGGGAAGGTCGGGATGAACAAGCCGACAAAGATACTCACGAGCAGGGTGACGACTAAGAACGAGGTACCGCAGCGGGGATGGAATCGGGTCTGCTTGCGGACGTTCTCCACGGTCAGCTCCTCGTCGTTTTCATAACAGAAGATGGTTTTATGCTCAGCGCCATGATACTGGAACACGCGCTTCATATCATTCATCAGAGATACCAGTGACAGATAGCTGAGGAAAAGAGCGATCTTCAATACGCCCTCAAAGGCGGATTGAAGGATCCTGACGGAGGATTCGCTCCAGTCGGTGAGAAGCGGCTTGATCAGCCATGTGAACAGCATCGACGGCAGCACGACGAATAAGCCGATCGCCAGCGCGATACCCAGTATGGACGCGATGACCATGACGACGTTCATCAGCTTGTCGCCGAATTTATCTTCCAGCCATTTTTCAAACTTGGAGGGTTCTTCTTCCTCGACCAATCCCGCTTCCATCGCCTTGTCGGCGGACAGTCCGAGCGCCTTGTAGCTCAGGCGCATGCTGTCGATCATGCCCGCCAGTCCGCGGATCAGGGGGAGCTTCCAGAACTTCGATTTGAACAGCGGCTTGACTTCGATGTCTTCGGTGTAGATAGTGTCTTTATCGACCCTGCACGCGACGGTGGTGCGCTTGGGTCCGCGCATCATGATGCCTTCGATCAGAGCGGAGCCGCCGATGGAGGTGATGCGCTTTTGTTGTTTTTTGTCCTGTTTTTTCATAACATACCTTCTTTCTGAGCCTCTCTTTTCTTAGAGAGGCGGAGGGTTGAAAAGCTTATATCCCTTTATGTAACGTATCAACCCTCAGTCGCACGACACAAGCGTCCGTGACACAAGTGTCCGCGACAGCTCCCATCAAATAGGGAGCCCGATTCATCCCGCCTGAAGGCGGGTATCATCTGTGTTATTTCTCTTTTTTATTCTTGCGGATAACAAGAGTGACGATCTCTATGATGATCCATACGCCTAAGCAGAACAGAGGCGTGGAGGGGTTGAACGTATAGGTGTTTTGTTGGAGCACTGTTTGATAGAGAAAGTCAAACAAGGCGGCTAAGCCGAATACGATCGGGATGCCGATCAGACATTCGATCAGTGTTCTTTTGATTGGATTCATATCGATCCTCCTACGGGGTAGGCGGCTGAACAGGCGGATTCAACCCGCCTAAGGGCTGGGTGTCGTCATCCAGCGCCGCGGCTTCGTTATAGATCGGGATGGTGATGGTGACGGTGGTACCGACCTCGGGAGAGCTCTCGATATCGAGCGAGCCCTTGTGCATTTTGATGATCTCGTCGGCTACCGCCAATCCAATGCCGGAGCCGTTGATCTTTTGATTCGCTTTATAGAATTTATCCTTGACCTTGGGCAGATCCTCTGCCTTGATGCCGCAGCCGTTGTCGGCGACCACGACCTTGATGGTGTGTTCTTTATAATCCTGATAGACCTGTACGCCGATCATACCGCCCTCGGGCGTATACTTGAGCGCGTTGTCGATGACGTTGAGGAATACCTGCTTGAGTCGGTTCTTATCACCGTAGATGATGGGCATCTCCTCGGGGTCGTCATATAAGAGATGCTTGCCCTCCGAAAGGGCGCGTTCCTTGAGCATATAGACCGCCTCGTCGATCTCGGCGAGGATATCCATGCGCTCCATTTGCATGGTCAGTCGACCGCTCTGGAGCTTGGAGAAGTCGAGCAGCTCTTCGACCAGAGAGGTCAGGCGCGAGCTTTCCTTGACGATGACGCTCATGCCCTTTTCCAGTGTGACGCGGTCGGGCACGCCGTACTGCATGGTCTCCGCCCAGCCCTTGATGGCGGTCAGCGGAGTGCGCAGTTCGTGAGATACGCGCGAGATAAAGTCGTTTTTGAGCTTCTCGTTCGCGTCGAGCTCTTTTGCCATTTCATTGATGCTGTCGCTGAGCTCACCGATCTCGTCGTCATACATTTTATCGACCTTGGCGGTAAAGTCGCCCTGCGCGATCTGCCGCGAGGTCTCGGTCATCTCGCGGACGGGTCGGACGATCGAACGGATAAAGTAGTAGCCCGACAACGCGACGACCGCGATGATCATCAGTCCGACGATGATCGCTATGATCGTATAGATCAGCACCTTGGCGTCGGCCTTGCGCAGTGAGGTGACATAGCGTACCGCGCCCAGCTCCGTACCCTGCGGGCTTTTGATGATCGTGGTGACCGCCATGATTTTTTCGCCCAAATCACTGCGTCCCTTGTATCGCCCAAAGCCGTTCTCGGACGATTGCGCCTGGACATAGTCGGGGATGTTCTCCGTCTCCGCGCCGAAGCCGGCGGAGGTTGTGATCACACGCCCCGAGGCGTTGAGGATCTGTACCTCCATCTCGTCCTTATCCGAAAAATCCGTGGCATAGGCGGACGCGCGGGACTCAAAGGTCTCGGCGCTCTCCGAGATACCGTTCGGGAATATGTCGTTGAGCTTTTTTGTCTGGTTGAGCAGCTCGTTTTCTACCGTAGAATAACACAGCGAGTGAACAGCGACGGATATGAAGATGATCAGCAAAACAACGATCGCCGATACAACACCGAAGGTATTGATCAACCATCGCTTACTGATACCTTTGAACATCGCTGTCACCTCCTCGTCACGCGTCGTACTCGCTGATAGCAATTTCGCAAAGGAAATTACTATCGTGCTCGTGTAACGGTTCCTCGTCTCCCCAAAAAGCAGGGGCTTTTCGGGGACCCCAATTATTTTGATATTAAAACTGAAAACTGAAAATTGAATAATGAATAATGAAGGTTACTCGCTTCGCTCGATCAATTTTAACCGGGTGAGGGCGCAGCCCTCCCTATATTCTTCATTCTTAAGCCTTCAATCTTCAGTATTCATTGTAAACCGCTCGTGGTTTACACCGTGTCCCACTTATAGCCCAGACCCCATACGGTAACGATGTACTTGGGGTTGCTGGGTTCGTCCTCGACCTTCATGCGCAGACGGCGGATGTTAACGTCGACGATCTTTTCCTCGCCGACATACGCCTCGCCCCATACATGGTTGAGGATGTCGGTACGGTCGAGCGCTACGCCGGGATTGCTGAAGAAGTATTCCATGATCTGGAACTCGACCTGGGTCAGCTCGATCATCTTGCCGTTCTTCATCAGCGCGCGGTTCCTCAGGTTCAGGGTAAAGATACCGCTCTGCAGCTCCTCCTTGAAGTTGTTCTCACTGTGCTGTTCGGAGAGAGATACTCTGCGATACAGTGAGTCGACGCGCGCGGTCAGCTCAGAGGGGGAGAAGGGCTTGGTGATATAGTCGTCGGCGCCCAGCATGAGA
>ONUI01000002.1 GCA_900320995.1 uncultured Eubacteriales bacterium | reverse complement strand
AACAATTATCAATAAACCGTTACCAAGGAAGGTGAAAAACAATGAATATCAAGATTTACCAAATCAATACCGACCGTGATGACCCTGTTAAGAGGCGCATTTTTCAGAGCCTTGAAGCTCTTGAAAAGATATTCAAGAGCAAAGACATCAAGAGCGATCTCTATGATAAGGTCAGTTTTGATTCCGAAAAGACACAGGATCTTACCGCAGAGGACAAGATCGCTGTGCTGTATAACGCTCCCGGTGAGCCGCCGAAGGTGATGTATATCAAGCCTGAGCTGGAAGAGATGCAGCATCTTGTCGGAGGGTATATTGAAGAATATATGCCCTTTGATGACGAGGTCGCCATCATCTGTAACGTCGGTACGGCGATCGCGTCCGTGATCACTGAGATGGGCGATCAGCTGGTATGTGTCGCCGTACTGGGCTTTTTGTACTGGTGTTGGGAGAAGGAATACGGCAAGTATGTCGGACTGAACGTGCTGGTGGGTATCACCCTCAATCCCATGATCAAGAACGTCTTCCTCAGACGCAGACCGTACTTTGACAATCCGGGGATCCAATGCCTCAAGCCGGTGAAAAGCGGCGCCGACATCTATGATATCTCGGCACAGGGCTTCTCTTTCCCGAGCGGTCACTCCACCAACGCCGTGGCGCTGTATACCTCTCTGGGACGATACAAGAAGAACAGGATCCTGACGGTCATCGGTATCGCCGTTCCGCTCTTGGTGGGTATCTCACGCTTTTGTCTGGGCGTCCATTATCCGACGGACGTCATCTGCGGCTGGGCGCTGGGTCTGATCGTCGTTTTCATCGTTCCGGCTTTGCAGCGCGCTGTCAAAAACCGCTGGGCGTTCTACGGACTCTTGGTGCTGATCGCCCTGCCGGGATGGTTTTATTGCAAGAGCGCCGACTATTTTACCGCCTTCGGCATCCTGATCGGCTTCATCTTCGCGGTAGAATTTGAGAATCGATTCGTCAAATTCGAGAATACACGCAGGGTCCTGCGCTGTATCCTGAGGATCGTGCTGGGCATCGGCGTCTACTTCGGTCTCAACACCCTGTTAAAGTTCCCGTTCAGCAAGGAGTTTCTCGCTGCCGCCACCATACCGTCCTACGCGGTGCGCGCGGCACGCTACTGCGTGATCACCTTCGTTACTATCGGCGTGTATCCGCTGATCTTCCGACTCGGCGACCGTATCTTCAAGCGCAAAGATTAGTATAAGAGCGCTTTTCCGTTAGCCGGAGCTGAATAATCGCCATTATAAAAGCCGATGACAACGCTTGTGTAGGTTGTCATCGGCTTTATGTCTGTCATAACATCATCTTGGATGATCGACGTTATCCGACGTATTATCCGTAATACGTTTTGTACCATTCGGCAAAGGCTCTCAGCCCCTCGCGGATCCCGATCTTCGGCGTAAAGCCGTAGTCGCGCTCCAGCGCTGTTGAATCGGCATAGGTCACGGGAACATCGCCCGGCTGCATACCGACCAACTCACGGTGACCCTCAAAGTCATAGTCCTCGGGCAAAACGCCCGCTCTGACCAATTCCTCCTGCAAGGTACCGATATAGTCCAGCAGGTTTTCCGGCGTTCCGCCGCCGATATTGTAGACGGCATACGGCGGCAGCGGCAGATCATCCTCTCCGACTGCCTTCTCGGGCGCTCCCTGCATCACGCGGTAAACACCCTCGACGATATCGTCAATATAGGTGAAGTCACGCTTGCAGTTGCCGTAGTTGAATATCTGAATCTTCTCACCGCGGCTGAGCCTCTGCGTTGCGCTGAAGTAGAACATATCCGGACGTCCGGCAGGGCCGTAAACCGTGAAAAAGCGCAGTCCGGTCGAGGGGATATTATACAGCTTGGAATAGCTGTGCGCCAGCAGCTCATTGCTCTTCTTGGTAGCGGCATACAGGCTGACCGGGTTGTCCACCTTATCCTCCACGCTGAACGGCACCTTTTTATTGCCGCCGTAAACACTCGAGCTGGAGGCATAAACCAGATGCTCGACAGGGTTATGTCTGCACGCCTCCAAAATGTGAAAGAAGCCGATCAGATTGCTCTCGATGTACACATCGGGATGATCGATCGAGTAGCGGACGCCTGCCTGCGCCGCGAGATTGACAACGACGGCAGGCTTGTATTCTTCAAACACCCGATCCACCAGCGCCTTATCCGCAAGATTCCCACGGATAAATACATGGTCGACCGATGAAGCTTTTGCTGCCTCCTCGATCTTTCCCAGTCTGTATTCCTTCAGCTTCGGATCGTAGTAGTCGTTCATGCTGTCAAAGGATATGACCCTTCCGGCCGTTAACTCTCTGAGCAGTCTGATGACCAGATTCGCTCCGATAAATCCGGGGGATCCCGTTACCAATATTGTTTTTCCGTTTAAATCAATGGTTTGTTTACTCATGTTCATCTTATCCTGTCATAAAAGAGGATTTATCGGCATACACAGCTGCCATCAATCCTCGGATTTTTTGGTTGCTTTGCGCAGCTTGTTCAGTTCATCCCTGATTTTGCCTTCGCGCTTGAACGCTGTCTTGGCAAGCCGCACGATCGGCAAGAGGGGACGAGCGATCTTGTGACGATAAAAGAACGGATATTTCGTCCTGTAAGTGTTGGGGTCGAGAATCAAGCGATTCTTTATATAGTACCATTTATTTTTGGATGTATCCGGCTGATCGGCGTAAACGCCTTGCGGCGACAGGTTGTTGACGCGCTGCTCAAAGGTTCCCTTTGCGCCCGAATTCAGCATGAACGCCAGCAGGTTTTCTTCATCTCTTGAAAGAGTCGGTAACGCCGTGCTCTCGGGAGAAGAAAACAGTTTTTCGGACAGAGAACGAAGATTCATCTCATCGCGTACCAATCCGAGCTTCGGCAGCTCGCGGTCAATAAAGTCGCGGTGCAGCGCAAAAGACCGATTGACGACAAAAATATCCGTCAGCACACGCAATCCGACGCCGGCTCTGTGCAGGTGCTTACAGGCGTGCGTGATCAAAAAAAGATAGAACTGATCATCGGTCATCTTTTTTTCGTATCCGTCCGGAGAAACGGGCGACAGGCTCTCATAATAATGACGAAAATACTCAAAAAAGGTGGGATACGATTCCACGAACAGCTTATTGTGCAGTTCAAAATGATAGATCGGAGGCTTTGAATAGATATCGTCCTTGGACACTCCGAATGCATCCACGGTATAACCGAGCGCTGTCATGACATTTTTCGCCTGTTCGGTTTGATCGGGATCGATCAGCAGGTCAACGTCGCACATTTCGCGCATACCGCTCTTGGGATAATAATGCTTCAACACACTGCCCTTGAGCTTTACATAGCCGACGTTGGCATCCGATAACTTGCCGCAGACCTGTTCCAGCTCCCGATCAATGAGCAGGGAGTTCCTTACGAAGCGATAGTAAGCTTCCTTCCAGTATGCCTTATTTTCTTTGTCCAGAAGCCCGCCGTCATTACTGTTGGTAATGACACAACCCACCATTGCGGCGACCCCGTGGAAGCCGCTCTGACGCTCCAATTCATGAAAATCAGCTTTTGCCAAAAGGCTTCTGTCCGGTTGTGTTTGATGCAAAGCGCATTTGAGCAAATAGAGCAGGGGCTGATATCTAGTGACAATTGTCTGCATGTAACTCACCTGTCAATCGATGTTCCGACGGAAGATCATTCAGACACTCTGTTGCCATACATCTTTTCGTAATACTCACGGTATTCGCCGTTGATGATCTCCTGCCACCATTTTTTATTGTCAAGATACCATTGGATGGTCTTTTTGATGCCGTCCTCAAAGCGTGTCTCGGGCAGCCAGCCCAGCTCATTGTGGATCTTAGTGGGATCGATCGCGTAGCGCATGTCATGACCCTTGCGATCGGTGACAAAAGTGATGAGGCTCTCAGGCTTATCAAGCTCCTTACAGATCAGCTTCACAATGTCGATATTGCGCATCTCGTTATGTCCGCCGACATTGTACACCTCTCCGATCCTTCCCTTGTGGATGATCAGGTCGATGGCTTTACAATGATCCTCTACATACAGCCAGTCACGGACATTGATGCCCTCTCCGTAAACGGGCAGCGGTTTATCAGCCAGGGCGTTTGTGATCATCAAAGGAATGAGCTTTTCGGGAAAATGATAGGGGCCGTAGTTGTTGGAGCAGCGGCTGACAGTCACCGGCAGACCGTAGGTCCTGTGATATGCCAGAACCAGCAGATCCGCTCCTGCCTTGGAGCTGCTGTACGGCGAGCTTGTATGGATGGGCGTTTCCTCCGTAAAGAACAGGTCGGGACGGTCAAGCGGAAGATCGCCGTATACCTCATCGGTCGAGACCTGATGATAGCGGATCCCGCCGTGCTTGCGGCAGGCGTCCATCATGACCTCCGTACCGATGATGTTCGTGCGCAGGAATATCTCGGGATCCTCGATCGAGCGATCCACATGGCTCTCGGCAGCAAAGTTGACGACCACGTCGGGGTGTTCCTCGCTGAACAGCTTGTCGATCGCGTCACGGTCACATATATCCACCTTTACAAAGCGGAAGTTTGGGTTGTCCATCACGGACTTCAGTGTAGAAAGATTCCCGGCATAAGTTAGCTTATCAAGACAAACAATACGATAATCCGGGTGATGGTTTAACATATGAAAAATAAAATTGGAACCGATAAAACCGGCGCCGCCGGTCACAAATATCGTCATAATGATTACCTCACAATATGATTTTGCCTTCGAGCACGTTCATCAGGTGCTCGCCGTACGGACTCTTGCCATACTTGGCAGCGCTTTGGGCAAGTCTTTCGTTATCAATCCATTGAAGCCTGTAGGCGATCTCCTCGGGAGCGGATATCGTCATACCCTGGTACTGCTCCAGCATACAAACAAAATTTGTCGCTCTCCTCAGGGAATAGAAGGTTCCGGCATCCATCCAGGTAAAGCCGCGGCCGAGCAGCTGAGCGCGCAGCTTGTTTTCCTGCAGATACATCTCATTCAGCGAGGTGATCTCCAACTCTCCCCGTTCGCTGGGCTTGACCTTCTCCGCCAATCCACTGACTCCTGCCGGGTAAAAATACAGTCCGACGATCGCGTAATTAGATTTTGGATTCTTTGGCTTTTCCTCCACACTCAATACGCTGATTCCAAAATCGTCGCTCTTATCGCCTCTGTCAAACTCCATGATACCGTACCGCTCCGGATCCTCAACATAGTAACCGAAGACGGTAGCTTCGCCGTTCTCAGCCGTTTTGACTGCGGCAGACAGCTTATGACCTAATCCGTTTCCGTAAAAAATATTGTCGCCGAGAATCATAGCACAGCTGTCGTCGCCGATAAAGTCTTTACCGATGGTGAACGCCTGCGCTAAACCCTCCGGCTTTTCCTGAACCGCGTATTCCAGATGAATCCCGAATGCTTCTCCGTCGCCCAGCAATTGCTGTATCCTGGGCGTATCCTGAGGAGTGGAGATAATGAGAATATCTCTGATCCGTGCCAGCATAAGCGTAGAAAGCGGATAATAGATCATCGGCTTGTTGTAAACAGGCAGCAGCTGCTTTGACGTCACCATAGTCAGCGGATACAGTCTTGTTCCGCTTCCGCCTGCGAGTATAATACCTTTCACCTAAAAACTCCCTTACTGTTTATTATGTGGGGTTCCAAGGAATCTCTTTTCGCGTGAACCCATATAGAAAAGTGCGCTCCTGCAAAAGCCGCAGAAACATACGTTATCCATTATATTATACTACAAAGTGATACAATAATCAATCTTTTTTTATTCTTTCCTGCGATGCCGGATTTCAGTTTCCTTTTCATGTGTTTTTTCACAGATACAGCAGTTACGAATCATATTCCCGAAAGTACCGCACCGGCTTCGAGCCGGATCATAATCTTTGACCGCCTGTACGAACAGACAGCCGTCGTATCAAAGGAAGACATCTTGGGCAAAACGATAGGTTATGATGAAGCCGAGACATATAAGCCTATCGTACAGAGGATTTTTGAGAATTCTCTTAAGCATCCCGATGATCCTGCAATTATCGCAAATGATACCATTACTACCTACAGTGAGCTTACCGAATCGGTTTATCAAGACGGCTGGTTTGTATCCAGCGATATCGGTACCCTTGATGAGGAAGGCTATTTGTATTATGTCGGCAGAAAAGACGACGTCATCAACCTCGGCGGCTATAAGATAGCTCCTACCGAAGTCGAGAGCCTCGCTTTGCAGTCGGGCATCATAGAAGAGTGTATCTGTATTGAGGAGATCGACGAATATAATGTAAACTATATCAAGCTGCTTGTAACAGTCAAAGACAAGGATCATTTTGATCCCTCTCTGCTCAACGCTTATCTCTCAGAGCGGCTCGAGATGTATAAGATCCCCAGAACCATCGAGGCTGTAGATGAGCTGAAGAAGACCTTTAACGGAAAGAATGACAGAAAAGCCTACAGAAAGAAAAGATAATATAATATTAATACTGAAGGTCTGTCGCACTATGCGTGTGACAGACCTTTTGAATAGAATCTATACGTTGATGAGCATATCGACGGCGTCGGCAAGACTCTCGGCGTAACTGACGTTTTTGAACGCGCCGGCTTTAACGCTGTCGATGATCTCCTGCTTTTCGTTGTGTCCGATCAATATCCCGCGGCAATCGGTGATTTCACTGATACAGCAATCACGGATCTTATCGCCGACAGCACAGCACGCGGAAGCATCCAGATCGAACTCACGGATCGCCAGTTCAAACAGACCGGTCTTCGGCTTGCGGCAATCGCAGTCCTTCCTGTAAGCGGGGACAGGAGCATCCGGGAGGTGCGGACAAAGATAGACCTTATCGATATTTACGCCTTGTGATGCGAGCTGCCCGAGCATCCAATGGTTCAGCTTTTCAAAATCACGCAGGGTATAATACCCCCGGGCGATACCGCTTTGATTCGTGATGACAATCAGCTTGTAACCGGCTTTTTGAGCGGCACGCAGCGCTTCGACAGCGCCCTGAGTAAATTCAAAATCTTCGATCTTGTACAGATAGTCCTTTTCAACGTTGATCGTACCGTCACGATCAAGAAACAGCGCTTTTTGCTTCATCGATGCACCTCTCATTCTGACCGCAATTACCGGATACCGACGTCATACAGGCAGTCAGTATCCGGTAATCACTCATAGATTTATTCCTGTGTCAGATTCTTCTCGACCAATTCACAGATGATATGGATAATGTTGATATGGCTCTCCTGAACTCTGGCGGTAGTGTTGCAGCGAACGACCACGGGATAGTCAACCAGATCCTTGATCTTGCCGCCGTCCTTACCGAGGAAAGCGGCGGTCACGGCACCTTTCTCCGCCGCAACCTTTGCGGCTCTGAGAACATTCTCGGAATTGCCGCTGGTGCTGATGCCGATAAACATATCACCCGGGCAAACATGTCCCTGCGCCTGACGGGCAAAGACGTCTTCGTAGCTGTAATCATTGGCGATCGCGGTCATGGTCGCGACGTCGGCGTTGAGCACTACCGCCGGCCATGAGGGGCGCTCGAGCTGAAAGCGGCCGACGATCTCACCGGCAAAATGCAGGGCGTCGGATGCGGAGCCTCCGTTGCCGCAAATGACCAGCTTGTTGCCGTTTTTCAAAACGTCCGTGAGCTTTTCGGCGATCTGCGCCACGGTGCTCACCAGCTCGGCGTCATTAATATTCTGTTCCTTGACAGCAATACTGTCCTTAAATCTTTGAATAACCAGTTCCTGTGAATTCATGAGAGAAATACCTCCATTTCTATTTTGCACTGCATGATACAATCTATTGCTGCAGCAGAGCGTTTGTTTTTTCATCCAGTTTTCGGATCGTTCCTTCCGTCAGTCGCAGCAGCGGCTTTTCCAAAATCAGACAGCGGATTTTGTCTATGATGATTCCTGCGAAGAAAATCGTTACCGTCGCAAGCAGCATCTGCGGCAGGATCGAACCTGTCTTGTATAAGACAGAATTATCAAATACTTGCTCAAACAGCCAGACATGCAAATCTCCGATATGCAGCAAATAAACGCCGAATAATGACGGAGATAAAAACTCAATACACCGGACGACTGCCTGATTTTTGATATTCAGCTGCATAAAGAATAAAAACAAGCTGATAGACAAAGCAACGGGAAGGATCTTTTCTGCGTTCCATACAAAGTATAAGATCACGTTATCTTTATGAATGATTTGAGCCACATACTTCATAACGATCAGCGAAACCAACTCCGTAACAATCAGCGCGACCGCAATAAGACCGCTTTGCTTTTTGGAGAGGCGAATGCCGTATTTTCTGATATAAGCTCCAACAAAATACATCGTGATAAAAAGGTATAATCTGTTGGTCCCCTGCAGCCATTCTGCCGTGGTCACTGTTCTGATAACGGAGAAAATGCCAAGAGTTACGACACACAGTGCAGCCAGCTGTTTTTTCGTCAGCGAATTGATCAGCTTGTTGATGAACGGATGGAGCAAAAGGATCACGATATAAGCAGAAAAATACCAATAGCGATTGAAGCTGAACGGCAAAACCATCTTAACAACATTGAGCAGTGACATCTCCTTTGTCCCAAGAAAAAACGCCGCTATACCCGATGCTACGGAATAAAACAGCACCTGACCGTAGAGCTTGAAAAAACTCCGCCACGAAAATTTAGTTTTCATCGACAGAAAATATCCGGTAATCAGCATAAACGCGCCGAGGATAAACGGACCGATCCTGGCTGCGGCTAACAGGAACCAGTTGAACGTCAGTGGATCACTCGCCGTAAGCGGCGTCTTGCTGTGGTCGGAATAATGAGTCATTACGACCAAAAGCATACATAACACTTTGTACAGGTCAAGTCCGATATTTCGCCCCCGATTTACATCTGTTCTATTCATACGATCACTCCATCATTATTTATTTATGTTCTGTTCCCAAACGATCACTTCTCTCGAACACTTTTTTCCGAGCAGCTTATGCAGTTTTTCGACCTTTTGGATGGTTTTGATCGCGTCGGCAGAGGTTCCGCCGTCGTTCAAGATCCAATTGCGGGTCTTTTTGGAAAAGTGTACCTTACCGCCCAGTCCGACTTTTTTGACAAAATTGATGATCTTCGGGCTGCATTCTCTGAACACAGAGCCGCAGTTCGGCTTTGTATTGTCCTGCTTGGCTTTGGCGACAGCGAGGCGCTCCTGCTTCCTGCGTTCGCTTTCCTCGCGGCTCATCTCAGGGAAGCGGAACGATGCGGACAACACGATACAGTCAGTGTTTTTGAACGCCGACGTCCGATAACCGAATTGACATTCATCCTTATCGAAGGTCAGCACCTCGCCGTCCTTCAACACCCTGACGCTTTCAAGATAATTAGAGATAAAGTCATTGCGCGAGCGTCCCAGCCCGGCGTTCATCACAATGGCGCCGCCGACCAGTCCGGGAACCGAAAACAGAAACTCAATTCCGCCGAAGCCTGCCTCGTTAATCGTATTGATCAGCTTTTGCAGCCTGACCGACGCGCCTGCCTCAAAAACGCCGTCGCCATGGTTTACGATCTCATTATTAAACTCCTTAAGGCAAACCACCGTATCCGGAGCGCGGTCGGGGATCAGCAGGTTGGATCCGCCGCCCAAAAAGTAATCCTTCGTTTTACGACAGGCCGCAAAAGTGATTCGTTTCTTCTTTGCCCTGTTCAATGAATGATGCGATTCCGATATGCTCAAAAGTATCTTCCGAACATGAAATCAATCGACAAATCTGTTGATAACAGATGCAGATAACCGGTAAGATACAGGAGCAGTGAACTGTTCCTTCAGATTGCCTACGGCAAGTAAGCAGATGATCTGTTCATCTGACGGTATGCCTAAACGATCTTGCAAAGCCTTGCCTTCTTTTGTCCAGATGACATTTCTTTGTACAACACATGCACCGAGTCCGTACAAATGCAGTGTCAAAGAAAGATATGCCGCATAGATACCGGGAGAAACGATATACTGATTGATCTCGTTTTCTCTGTAAGCGCTCGTTTTTCCGGTAATGATGATAAACCGATCGACATTATCGGCAAATCCGCCTATTCCCTCAAGGCTCTTTGCCAAACGGTTGCTCTTTTCCCGACTGAGGACATAGGTCCTGACGCCTTGCCGGTTGCAGGCAGACGGAGCAGTCTGCGCTAATGCCAGCGCTTTTTTCAAAACCTCGTCATCGACCGGTTTGTCATCAAAGTCTCTGATACTGTGTCTCGTACGGAAGAATCGTTCGATCTGTTCCGTGTCAAATCTCAGATCACTTTTATCGACCGTGACCGTTCCGCCGAATCTCGCTGTCTTCTCGGCGGGATAGCGCTCCAGAAAAGCAATGATCTGCTGACACACTTCATCATCGTACCCGAGTTTCTTGTGATAATCGATATATGATTGTAAAGAACACAGCGCCATCTGACAAGCTTCGCGATGGTATTCCGAACCGCTTTCATACAGCTTCTCTATTCTGCTCATCATATCGATCTGCTTTTTATGACCGAATCCAAGCCGCGGAGAAACGATAGACAACCCCTTCTCCATAGAATGAGTGTCCCGGATAAGCTCTGCGGCGCAAGCGTTCAGCTTTCCTTCCGGAGTTTGTTTAGCCGCCAGAATAGACCGTTGATTTCGGATGATCTTGGCATATTTTCTAATTTTTTTCATTAATTCAGACTCCCCCTGACTTGTTTTTGTACAAATATCGATAGTTGCATATGTTTTTCACTCAGGACTATTTTGCGGACTTTGATTTGCGCTTCAGCAGTTTGATATATGCTTTCAGGAACAAATCTTTATTGAACACGATAAAGATGGCGATCCCTAATACGATATTGATGATATTGAACACTAACATCTGCAAGAAACACATCAACAGCATTCCGATCAATATCAAGCCGCAGATAATGTGCTTAAGATATTTTATGTCCAGCGGCTGGAATTTCTGGCAGTTGAACATACGGTAAATATACAGGAACAGATACGCGGCCAGTGTGGAAACAGAACCCGCCCAGATCCCGATGACGTTGACCAGCGCGAAGTCGATCGCTAAATTGATCGCAGCGGCGACCATCGTAGTGACACCTACGTTCACGGTCTTTTTATGCGCGACATAGATCCCTCCGAAAAACGAAGACATCATAGAAAAGAAAACCGCCAGGATCAATATCGGCATTTGATCATACGCTTCGTCATATTTTGAGTTGATCAGCAGCTTGAACAGGATCGGCGTTCCGGCGATCAGCAGCGCAGTAAAACCGAACATGATATGATAGACACGATCGAGCATCTTGGAATAATACTCTTTGACATCCTCGTCACCTGAAGCGATCGAAGCATTCTCCTGCCACGCCATGACCATGACACTTTGAACGATCGAAAGCAGGTTCGGCAGCTTATTGGCGACCGCGTAGGTCGCGTTTGCCTCTATGCCCAAGAAGCCGGTGATAACGAGTCTGTCGGACAGCTTCAGGACCCACGCGGAAAGGTTGTTCGGCACCATCGGCCATGAGTAGGCAAGCAGTTCCCTGATCAATGCGGGATCAAAAAGCTTCAGGTTCAGGTACTGCATCAGATGGATCCTGAATGCCATATACAGCGAACCGAGAAGATTCGCGACAGCGAGCGCGATCACAACGCCTAACAGTCCCTGATTCAGCCATAAAACAAAGACGATCACCATGATCATGTTCGTCAGCGACAGCAGAACGGCTCCGACAGAATACGCGGGATTGTTTCCGACGCCTCGGGTGACCTGTCCCAGCGTCAGATGAATCGTATCCACAAAGAAATATACGGCAATCAGCACGCGGTTCCACATGGAAAGTGAGGGGAAGAAAAACTGGATCACAATGGAAGCGACGATAGATATGGGAATCGTCACAAAAAATATATTCGTGATGATCCTTGAGGATTCTTTCTTATCGCCGCGGCAGTCGATCAGAAAGCGGAACGCCGCCGTCTGGATCATCAGCGTCGCGATCGGAATGACCAGCATGACCAACGTCGTGATCAGATCATAGTATCCGTATTCTGCTTTCGTCAGGCACGCCGTTAAGATCGGCAAAGTC
Source organism: uncultured Eubacteriales bacterium (assembly GCA_900320995.1). Taxonomy (GTDB): domain Bacteria; phylum Bacillota; class Clostridia; order Oscillospirales; family Acutalibacteraceae; genus Ruminococcoides. The sequence continues at coordinate 21,079 of ONUI01000002.1, read as the reverse complement.
ACCAACGAAGATAACTTTGGAAGAAATCTTCCTAAGGACAGTATAAATGTATTTTTGACGAATTCTTTTTCTCTGCTCAATGAATCCACCTCTGAATGTAGAATAGAATTACTTCACCTGAATCAGGTTATCACCTGCTGCCGATCTCTTGAGCCGCGCTCATCAGCGATCGGTTCAGATACTCCGTTGAAAAAGCTCTTTTCTCCGAGAGCTTTTCTTCAAGAGCGGGAATATCGATTCTCTGATCGAAAACGCTCTCCAGACTTCTGTCTTCGGTCACGGCGCGACTCTCAAGGCCGAATTCTTCCAGTAGACCCAGCACCTTGTTGCTGTTGGCAAAGGACGCGAACTGCTTTCTGTAATTGATAGAATATGCAGTACCGTGAAACGTATTGGTGATGACAAACGCCGCGTTCTCAAAGATGTAAAACGGATTTCCCTTTATGGAATGGATCGACCGATCACACCAGCTGATATACTGTCCTGCGGAAACCAAAAGGTATCCGTTTCGATTCGCAAATTCGCGTATCGCCGCCACCTCTTCCTTTTTCAGCCGTTCGTAAAAGAAATAAACGGCGATATACGGGCGCAGCTTCTTTGGCCGGAGCGGCTGAGGATCACAGAGCAGAGTGGGGTCTAACACCACCGGAGGCTGTTGATCGGCAATCGCGGCGATCAGTTCGGCGGTTGAGCTGTCTCTGACAGAAACAGTGTCGATCCGATTCAGATAAGTCAGGTACTCCGGATATCGGCGAAATTCTTCTTCCGTCGCCTGATTGGCGGACGGGGCATAGGCAATTTTATAACCGTCAAAGCCATCGCCCCAATAGATCGGGTGCCGGCATCTTTTTCGGCTGAGATTCCATATCTCGTCGCTGCCGAGGATCATGACGTCCCTGTTTTCCGGCTTTTGGGTATGCGGCAGCGAATGCCAGCAGCGATACAGCTTGATGGTCTCTGCGATCTCAAAGATGGTGCCGCGAAGGATATGTCCGATAGACCTTGTATGTTTGATTAATTTTTTGATATGGTTGATCAAAGTAGCCCGTTGACTGCGGGTTTTCGAATCATAAAACACCGTATCATATTCATTCAACGCGCGTTGCAGCTCTCTTGCCTGCAGAAAGCTGCCGAAATTATTACTGTTAAAAACCGTTGTGATAATGATCTTCAAATCCATACAATAAACCCTTTCCGATCTTCTGACTCATTTTGTCAAACAGCTTTGCCCGGGAGCAGTGCGTTTCATCTTTTAGTTATGTCAGTTTCATTCTTTCCGACGCCGCCGAAGTGACCGGTTGAAGCTTTCACAGCGAGCAGTACGCTTTATCCGCGTACCTTCAATTTGACTTTTAGTCTCGGCTTATATTCGTCGAGTTCCGGCAGATAATATGCGAGGACATAGTATATCTGAGCGGTTAAGTAAAAGAAATTTCTTGAGGAAATACAGATAACCAGTGTTGCTATTAAAGAAGCGATGTAGACCGATTTGATCTGCTTGTTCTTTTTGATCAGTCTGATCTGCTTGATCTGATTAAATAGAATCACCATATAGGTAATGAATCCCGGTATGCCGAAATTATACAGCATTTGCAGGTACTGATTGTGCGGATGATTGAAGACGGAAATATTCAGATGCAGTGCTTTCGGAGGAGTATAGCCGTAGCCAAACAGCCAGTGTATCCCTTTCATCTGCGAAAGAGCCTGCTCCCATAATCTGGTTCTTCCGCTGAGCGTCAGGTCTTTGTTCAAAAATCCGACGAAAAACGATTCAAAGACACGCGTGTTTCTGTCGATGATAAATACTATGATAAACGCGATCAGAAGAATGATCAGGATCCTCCACGCTCTGGCGCTTTTGACGACCTTAGTGGCAATATAAACGGCAACAAAGACCAGCAGACCCGTGATAGATGTAGATACCTTTTCCGCGATGACAAAATAAATGCCGCCCACGATCACAAGGATCGAAAAAAGCCTGCCGATCTTATTGACGTAATAGGCAAAGCCCAAAAAGGCGATCGTATAGATCAGAAACTCGTTTATTTCAACACGGATTCCGAACAGGTAGTTATTCAGCGGAACGTTATTTGCTGATACGCGGCCGGGGAAAAAATGCAGAATCATGGACAGGGCTTCCAGAATCATCAAAACGCCCCAGATACACGCAATCCAGCGCAGCGTCAGATACTTGTCCTTAGACATCATATAATCCGTAAGCACCGTTACCGTAAACATTCTCAGCACTGTGATGAGCGAGCCTTGGAACGAGCTCATATTCATCAAAGCCGTACATAACAGCATCACCGCAAAGAAGCACCACATCGGTATGAGCCATTTTTTTTGGAATACCTTTTCCCTGATCAGGATGATGGCCGCCCAAAGGGCACAGGGAAAAGCCGCTATCCTCAGGATATTGGAAAGAGCAGAATATGCCTGATTATTAATAGGAAAGCAAATGACGATCATAACAAAAACACTGATGGCGTAATTGACGTTTAACAGATTGATTTTTAAGCTGAATTTATTATTGCTTTTTGTCATGTGTCTATCATTCCTGCCTTCCGGAAGTTATGCTATCGGAGCAAAGAGCCGCCTCTTCTGTCCATGTATTCTAATAAGTTTTGATCTGCGTTCGATGAATCCTGTTTTGTTCATTCCATTATCCCATCGCCTGTATCCACTTGTCGGCGATGACCTGTATCGGATACTTTTTACGGATATCCTGTGCGTTCTTCGCGATCCTCTCGGCAAATTCTTGATCGCCGGCGATCCTGCACATCGCGTCGGCAAACGCCTTCGCGTCGCCGACGGGTGTCAGCAAGCCGTTGACGCCGTCCTCGATCATCTGGCGAGCGCCGCCGACCGGACAATCGGTGCATATCGTCGGGACGCCGATGGCAAGCGCCTCGAGCATCGAGTTGGAAATACCCTCATAGTCGGACGAGGATACGTACATAGCCGCCTTTGCCATCAGCGGATAGATATCCGAGCTGAAACCCTTGAAATTGACAACAGACGCTATACCCAGCTTGCGCGCGTGTGCGGTCAGTTCATCATACAGTACGCCGTCGCCGTAAATATCCAGCGTATAGACGGGATACTGCTGATGAAAGCTCGCAAACGCCTCCAGCAGCATGTGGAAATTCTTCTGCGGATTCAGTCTGCCTACGGCGATAATATAATTCTCCCTCTCCTTAATATCAAACACAGGGATCTGCTCATTGATAGGATTGGGAATGACCACGCCTTTTTTACGGATGCTCGGGGAAAAGTAATTCATGGCGTCCTCGGTCTGAAAAACGCACACATCCGCCAAACGGAAGCAGAAATTCCTCAGACGTCTGCGCATGGCGGAGGTAGGGTTCTTTGTGGGATCGTTTCTCTCGGAGATCAGCACCCTGTTCTTGACAAACTTCCCGATCACGGTAGCCCAGCAGCCCTGACGCCATCCCAGCGCGACGATCATATCGTCGGGATGCGCCTTAAAATACTGTTTGAACCGCTTGATCCTTTTGATGTACTTTACAAAAAACACGCGGGACTCACGAACGGTTTCGACGGGCTTTGATTCGATTTCACCATGATCTACGGAACGGCATTTATTGTCGATGACATTCACGGTATGGCCCTGCTTTCTCCATTCCTTGATCAGCTGGCTTTCCATACGGTGGATACCGGACATTTTATATTCCTGAGAGATCAGCGTAATACTTTTTTTCATATTGCTCTTCCTCTATTATCATCTTGCTCATAGGAGCAGGGCGCTGTTATTTCTTCATTTTCTCAATAATATTGGTGGTGGATTTGCCTTCGACAAAAGGAACGAGTACCAGCTTGCCGCCGCGCTCCTCTACTTCCTTTTTGCCGACGACCTGCTCCGGCGCGTAATCCTGACCCTTGACCAGAATATCCGGTTGGATCGTCTTGATCAGCTCCAGAGGGGTATCCTCGTCAAATATCGTAACATAGTCCACAAAGCCCAGCGCGCCGAGCATCTCGGCTCGCTCAGCTTGTGAGTTGATCGGTCTCTCGGGACCCTTGAGACGCTTGACAGAGGCGTCGGAATTCAATCCCACAATCAGGATATCGCCCTGCGCCGCCGCCTCCTGCAGATAACGGATATGTCCGATATGCAGGATGTCAAAGCAGCCGTTGGTGAATACGATCTTTGAGGAGGCGTGATCCTTCCGAAAGCTCTTGACGGCCTTGCCGCTGATGATCTTATGGACGGCGCCCTGTGCCTGCTCCGACATCCGCTCGCGGATCTCGTGCCAGTAAACGGACGAGGTACCGACCTTGGATACCTGAATACCCGCAGCGAGGTTGGCGATATTGATCGCCTTTTTAAGAGAGTAACCGTTGGAGATACATGCCGCCAGATAGGCGATAGTCGTATCGCCGGCTCCGGTCACATCGTAGACCTCCTGTCCGTACGCTTCAATAAAGTACGGCTCGCCGTCGCCGACCAGCACCATGCCTCTCGCGCCGCAGGTCGTCAGAACATAGTCGCAGCGGCAGCTTGTTCGCAATGACTCGGACGCAAAGATGATCTCCTCGTCCGTATCACAGCTGAGTCCCGTGATATCCTGCAGTTCTTTTTTGTTCGGCTTGAGCAGGGTCGCGCCGGCGTATTTTTCGGATTTCGGATCTTTGACGTCGATCACGACAGGGATGTCCTTTTCTTTTGCGAGGCGAATGACTCCCTGCGTAAAATCATAGGTCAGCAAACCCTTGAGATAATCCGAAATCAGAATAATATCAAAGGCGTCGATCTTTTGCTCCAGTGCGCGGAGCATCTCGGCGCAGTTGTTTTCCGAAAGAGGGTCCGTATCCTCGATATCCAGCCGGAGTACCTGCTGGTTATTCGACGCCAGAAAACGGATCTTCTCCGTTGTATGGCGATCCATTGAAAGGATCAGATCCGTATTGATGCCCTGATCCCGAAACTTGCTTTTCAGTTTCTCTCCTGTCTCATCATTTCCGACCATAGACATCATAGAGACGTTCTGATCCGCGGCGATCAGGTTGGCGGCGACATTCGCCGCGCCGCCCAGCACGCTGCGCTCCTTCTTTTTTCTGAAAACCGGTACCGGTGCCTCCGGAGAAATGCGCTTGACATCTCCGGTGTAATAGGTATCGAGCATGACGTCGCCGATCACCAGTATATTCTTACTTTCAACCATATCTTTTCAACCTATCTTCTGTTAATAATTATCGTAGCCCTTGCTGAGGTGTTCCGTGACATAATCCTTCGCACCTGCCTCAAGATCCATAAAGGGCTTTTCATATCCGGCTTCTCTGAGCTTGCTCATCTCTGCCTTGGTATAGTACTGATATTTATTCTTAAGGTGCTCAGGCATATCGATATAGCGGATATTCGGCTCAAGGGAGAGAGCGTGGAACGTCGCTTCCGCAAGCTCCTTGAAGCTCTGCGCGCGGCCGGTACCGACATTGAACAGACCGCTGACCTGCTCGTTTTCCAGCAGCCACAGGATCACCGAGCAGATATCCTTGACGTATACGAAGTCCCTGAGCTGACCGCCGTCGGCATAATCGGGATTGGCGGATTTGAACAATCTGATCTCGCCGTCAGACTTGATCTGATTGAAGCCGTGGAAGATCATGCTTGCCATCGAGCCCTTGAAATACTCGTTGGGTCCGTATACGTTGAAGAACTTGAGGCCGACATGCTGCTTCGGGAATACGTCCGCCTGATGCTTGACCCATTGGTCAAAGATCTGCTTGGAGTAGCCGTATCCGTTCAGAGGACGGAGCAGATCGATATCCGAGCGGTCGTCAAAGCCCTGTTCTCCGCCGCCGTAGGTCGCCGCCGAAGACGCATAGATAAAGCTGATCTGTTTCTCCGCACAGTAATTCCACAGCGTCTTGGTATATTCAAAGTTGTTATTCCACAGATAGTCAAAGTCGCGCTCCGTGGTAGAGGAGCAGGCGCCCATATGGATGATGGATTTCACATCCTTATAGGACGGCAACTCCTCCAGAAAATCACGCTTGTTGACATATTTCAGGTATTGCTTATTCCTCATGTTCATCCACTTATCCGTGGAAGCGATGTTATCTACAATAACGATATCGCCGATGCCGGCGTCGTTCAGCGCTCTGACAACGCAGCTGCCGATAAAACCGGCTCCGCCCGTAACTATATACATATCTCGTTATCCTCCAGTCCAAATTTATTTCATTATATTTTCAAAAGCGGCAGCGGCGCGATCCGCGCTGATCTTGCTCAGGCAGTGGCACGGCTGACCCGCTTTGATATCCTTCATGCACGCGTCATTGCCGACGCCGTAAAAGCCGTGGCTCATCCTGCAGCCGTAGCAGCCGGCAGTCGCCTTGAGGTGATCCTCACGGTAGACGCAAACCGGGTTGCAGGTACCCTCGTTTTCGGCGTCAAGCACATACGGCATACACCGTGTACCGTCCCAGACGCCGCTCAGACAGACACAGGGGGTTCCCACCGACGCCGCAAAATGAATCGAGCCGCTGTCAACGCTGAGATGAAAGCTGCTGCCGCGGAGCATTTCGATCCATTCATCCATCGTGGTCTTGCCGATATAATCCTTTACTCTGGCGTTCGCTCTGAGTGCCGTGAGCTTCTCATCGTCCTTCTTGTCGAGCTTCGTGCCGGTCAGATAGACGTCATAATCCGAATGTGCCAGAACATACTCCGCAAAGCTGACAAAGCTCTCAATCGGCCAGCGCCGTTCCTTACTCATCGAATCCAGAGCAAGGGAGATATATTTACCGTCATACCGGATATCCTCCTTAGGAGGAATCGGCGTGATGCGTACAACGTGATCGATACCGCCGATCTGTTGGAGCAGCTGCTTGAGCTGCTGGGATTCATGCAGATCCTTGTCAACCATGATCTTATTGGTATACGCCCGCCTGAAGTAGGTGCGCCAGTCGCTCCTGCCCGAATCCGGAAAAACGCCCCATTTTTCATTCGCCTTCAAGGACGCCATCAAAAAGTCGGCGGTATAGCCGCTTGTCAGATTCGCAATTATCACTTCATATGCCGAATCCGGCAGTGATTTCAACATTCCGCGATATTTATTCAAATGCAAGATCTCTTTCTTATCATAAGGAAATTCATCTGTCGCAAAAATCGCGTCCGAAAAGTCAAAACAGCGGTTCATCAGCCTCCACATGTTGGAGGAGGTCAGAAAATAAACTTCCTTATGCTTGGCAAGATAGTAGTTTTTCAGATCATAAAGCGCGTGGACGTCCATCAGAAGATTGCCCAGATGACCGCTGACAATGATCAGTATTTTCCCATTGGAGACCTTTGCGTTTTTTCTGCTGTGATACAGAAAGAAAACATAGATGAATCCGATCGCCTTGGACAGAAACGCACTGATTTTTTTCATATAACCTTCACCTTCGATACTACGAGATTCCGTGGGATCTATTACGGATCCCTTCATCCTGAGAGTGATGATATTAAGGTTTAGTTAAAGCTCTACACTTGCCCGACGGGGCTCAAAGCAGCAGCACGGGCGCATACATACGACGCGATAGCCGCTGGCTCGCTGCGGACCGATCTTAACAAAGGTCGCGAGGACGGTCGTATTGCCGCCGAGCGAGCTTGCGCCCACGCCGACAGCGTTGACGCGGTTCGTGATCTCCTGTTCGAGCTCGCTTTGTACGTCAAACGTACCGTCGACCATCGCCTGCAGCATCATGGAGGTCGCCTCATACTGCGAACGACCGATACCGATCGCCAGCACGCAGGGGGTGCAGCCCAAAAGACCCGTGTTCTCGGTCGCCCACGCGACCAGCTCGTCGGTGACGTTCTGTGTATTGTGTTTATGGAAGATCCTGAGGGTCTTGCCGCGCAGAGCGGGACCGCCGCCGAACATGAGCACATGCAGGCGCAGGACGTCCTCTTCGGTTCTGCGGATCTGGATCGGCGCAGGTTCCAGCGCGCCGGGATCCTCGTCCATGCCGAGGTGCTGATCAAGCCGCTCGACGCCCTCTCCGAGGATCGCCATCGGACGGCCGGGCAGCATCCTCAGCCCCTGACGAACGCCCTCATCAATAGCGTCCAGCATCTCGCCGGTAACGGCGCGGTTGGGTCCGACCTCCAGCAGGAGATGGGGGATACCGGTGTCGTCGCACAGAGGGCTTCGGTTCCTCTCTGCGATCTCGGCGTTCTCGAGGATCGTCTCGAGCGTCCATTTTGCGGTATCGTTGACCTCAAGCCCGATCGCACGCCGATAGGCTCTTTTTTGATCGTCACGGAATGTAGACCCTGCCTGTACCAGCGTATCCCTGACGGCCTCTACAATATGATTATCGTATCCCATTGTTATGTTCCTTCCTAGTATATACTCTTGCCGTGAGCGGCTCCGATAACCGCGGGATAATCCTTCACTTCGATCTCATAGAACGCTTCCATGCCAAGCTCGGGGAAGGCGACGCATTTTTGCGATAGGGTGTTCTCACCCAACAAAGCGGTCACAGGCGGAATAATGGCAAAAACAGCGCTGTTCTTCTCCAGCATATCGATCGTCGCCTGACCGATCGCTCCCTTACCCAGATGCATACGAATCCCTGCCTTGGAAAGAGTCTCAAAGCTGCCCTCTATCTCGGGCTTATTACTGGAAGTAGGGCCTACGCCGGCAATACTGACGGCGGTATGGAAGATCACGCCTCCCTCAAGGTCGATGCCGTACTCGCCGAGCCTGCCCTCTTCAACCAGCTGGCAGATCTTCGGCAAAACCGCGTCGCGGCCGCAAAAAATCTTTCCGGATAACAGGATCCTGTCGCCGACCTGTAAGCTCTCGGCGACCTCCTTCGAGATCGGGGTCTGAATTTTGATCATATAGTTGCTCCTTTTTTTGCTTTTGACTTTTTGATAATCAGCAGACAGCTGATCGCTCTCAGTCCGTCAAGATTATCATATCTTTCTCTGAGCTTCGTCATTGAAAAACCTCGTTTCTTATCAGGATCAAAGCGCGATCCTGTTGTTTTCGATCTCATTCAACTTTCCCTCATCAAACTGTCGGATGCTCTCAAACGCGCACCGCATCATTTCGCGGAAGGAATCATAGGTATTGCCGGCGATATGCGGCGTACAGATCACATTCTCATGATCCGCGAGCTCCGTATTCTTCAGTGGCTCGCTTCGGAATACATCCAGAGCGGCATGACCGACCTTGCCGTTATCCAAAGCGGACAGCAGATCTTCTTCATTGATCAGTCCGCCGCGCGAGGTGTTGACGATTATCACACCGTCCTTCATCTTCTCCAGATTCCGGCGGCAGATGATCTCCTTTGTTTCATCGGTCAGCGGACAGTGCAGGCTGAGCACATCGGCACGGGCGAACAGCTCGTCAAGCGGAAGGTACTTCACGCCGTAACACTCCTCGTCCCGTTCATCCGCGCGGAACATGTCGTAGTAGAACACGCGGCATCCGAAGGGTCGCAGCAGCGCGGCGGTACGCTTGCCGATATTGCCGAAGCCGATGATGCCGACGGTCTGCGAGCGCAGCTCGCGCGTCATCACGCCCTGCTCCTGTTTCTTCCATATGCCGGCCTTCGTGTTCGCACTGATCGTCGTCAGACGGCGCAAAGAAGCGAGGATGAACATCAGCGCGTGTTCCGCTACGCTTCCGGCGTTCACGCCGCGGTTCACATATACGGGGATCCCGTATTCCGCGAGCGCCTCCCGGTCGAGCGAATCCAGCCCCACGCCCAACCGCTGTACCATTTTCAGATGTGTTGCGGCGGCGAGCACCTTTCGGCTGATTTTGAGGTTACCGCTCGCCAAGATATAATCTGCACCGACAGCCGCCTGCTCCAGCTCCTCCTGAGCGGTCGTGCTCATGGTGACCAGCGCAAAGCCCTTTGGGAGTAAATCGCGGACGATCTCCAGCGGCTTACCGCCGTAGCTTGCCGTTAACAGAATGGTTTTTTCGACGCTCATAGAATGCCGTCCCTTTATCCGTATTTACCCGACTTACTGCAGGGCTCTCTCACCGTTGCTGTAAGTCATCTTGCCGTCTGAGCGCGCATTTTCAAGCACCAGACGGATGAACTCCTTGTGATCACCCTTTGACTCCTTTTCGATCTTTTCCATCAGAGCGGACTTGAATCGGAAGATGCCGCCCAAGGAGTTGAGGTAGTTTTTGATATTGACGTCGGTCTCTCTGCCGATCAGTTTTTCATAAAACTGAATGTAGTCAAGAATGGTGTAGAACATGTCCTCGGTCAAAGGCGTTTCGTCAAGGATCTTCTTGCGGGGCAGGAAGAGCTCCGTCTTCAGGTTGCCGCCGCCTTTGCCGTCGCCCGTGACGGAAAAATCGGTGTAATCGACCTTTTCATTATAGACCAGCACCGCGTTCGCCATCGCGAAGGAGGTGTGGTCGTGCAGATGCATACCGATCTTGTTGTTGCGGCGCTTGGATTTGAGCAGATTCACGATGTCAAGGATCTGGTTGGGCATCGCGCTGCCGGAGGAATCGGCGCAGTATACGATATCGGGATCGAACGACAGCGCCGTATCATACATCGCGCTGACGGTAGAAAGCGGCTTTCTCATCACATAAGCGATGTTGACCGAGGCTTTGACGCCCAGCTCGTGCAGATAGGCGACCTCATCATGCGCGCATTCCGGAATCGCGTCATCCTGATTGACGATGCGGACGACCGAAAGCTGAGAGATAAGGTCCTTATCCCATTCCTTCATATTGACGCGATCGGGGTGAATGATCGCGGATAACTTGAACTTGCCGTCGACGATCCGGAACGCCTCTTCCAGATAATGGGTATCATACTGGGGATGGGAGTACCATGTGGTGTCCACGTAGCCCAGCTCGATATACTGGAAGTCTTCGTTGGTAAAATGATCGACAACATATTTGAGATATTCCAGACCCTGATCGTAATTCAGCAGTCCGTCATATTCGATATTTTCTCTGAGGGTTACATCCATTAATTCCACAATAATTTTCCGTATACACGGACGGCAGACGCCGCCGCGTGCTTCCTTTCTATTTCATTAAGCAAGTATTATTTTGCCTTAGGGGACTGCACAGCCTGAGGATAGTAGGTGTCGATCATTCTCTTGACCAGCGACACCTGCTTCGCGCGCTGCTTTGCATCCGCTACGGTAGTATCCCAGCTGTGTGTCTTTGCGACAGAACCGCCGGTCTTCAGATAAACGGGAGCGGCGATCCTGACGATCTCGGGCGCCTCATAGTGGCGGATAAAGCCGCCGCTGGACTTGGGATTCTCTGTGTGGCAGTCAAGCGGAATATCGACCGCCTGACGCATGGCGCCGAGCATCGGGAGCTGATAATCCCTGACAGGATTGATCGAATCCGCGCCGAGCATTTCCAGCAGCTTGCAGGAGCAGGGATTGCCGTGACCGCAGTGAGCGGAAATCTTGAAATGGCAGTCCGCGGGGATCTCGCCTGCCTTGCGCATCTCGTTGAGGAGCCACAGACAGCCCTCGTCATATACCATAAAGCCGCGGCAGCCTAACGCCGCGCCGCGCTTGACCTCTTCAACGGCTCTGACAATCTGTTCCTGACCACGCAGGCGGTAGCCGATCCTCTTACCCTCCTCCGTATGTACCGAGGCACTGGTATCGGTCGTCGCTCTGGGGCCGATCGCCAGGATCAGCTCCGCCTTAGCCTGCTTTGCGAGCGCGACCATCTGCATGATCTCGTTATCCGTCAGCATCATGATGCCTTTGGTCTGTGTGACGCGGTGAAGCTCAATACCGAGGTGGTTCATCTCTTCCAGCAGCGCCTCCATCACCTTCGGTCCCTGAATTCCGGGAACCTCAAAGCGATACTGACCGCCGTCTTCAAATCTCTTTTCCGAGGTCGGCAGCTGATACGCGTCGCCTCCGGGAAGTCCGATTGACTTCAAAAACTCTCTTGTCCGATCCATTGAGTTCATTTGATACCCTCCTGATTATCCCTTAAAATATAGGTCCTTGCGCATGACCGAGTTTCCGTCCGGATCATACGCGTTCATATGATTCATCGCATAAGCGATTTTTTCTTCCATTTCCTGCAGCGTATTCCCCTGCGCGACAAACGCCGCGATACGGGAGCTGCTGGCTCTCGAGTCGTCGATCACGGTGCCGGACGTCCTGTGATAATGGATCGAGCGGATCACGCCCTCCTCGATCAGCTCCTCGGCGCCCTCCAGCCTGTCGAACATTCCCGGGATTCCGTAGATATTGTTGACAGAGAAAAAGGTGTTGACCGGATGATATACCGGCGTAATGGGGTGCTCCAGATAGGAGTCGATCGTCGCCGAAATAATGTCGAAGCCCGTGTTGTCCCGGATGGTCTCATAGCTGATACCACCGCCGACGCGCGGAGCAAATTCGATGATATTGATTTCGTCGCCGTTACACATTGCCTGAACATGCAGAGGAGTGTTGTTCAGCCCATAGGCTTTCGCGATGGCGTTTGCGGCGTCTTTGATTTTCGCGGTTGCCGTTTCGGTGATTCTGGGCGGCGTCAGCGTCGCGTAGCACTTCAATACCTGACGCTCTCCCTCGATCACGCTGAGTCGCTCCGAGATCATGATGATATGCGCCTCATGGTTTTCAATAAAGCAATACGCGCTGACCTCCGCGCCTTGGGCGACCTCCTCGATAATGGTTCTGCCGGTGCGGCTGACGCTGCACGCCTCGTTCCAGAAGCGCTCCAGCTCATCGCTGTTATTCGCTCTCTTAACGCCCGAGGCGGCACAGCTGTCGGCAGGCTTGACCATCACGGGGAAGCGCAGATCGATAGCGCCGATCTCGCTGCCTGCCTCCAGATAGACATGCTTGGTGGTGGGGACGCCGTATTGCTGCATCATGGTCTTCATATGACCCTTATTTGTGATATTTTGCGCGACCTCATAGGAATAGGGCTTTGTCAGACCCATCTTCTCGGCCACATAACAGGCGGTGATGTTCGCCTGATCGACACAGGCGCTGATCACCAGAGAGGCGTTGACCGCCTCGGCAACCTCAAGCACCTTTTGGGGATCCATGGTGCTCTCCTGCACATGCAGGTCGGCATGATCCTTTGCGGGGGGATGGTTGAGATAGTCAACCAGGATCACATAATAGCCCCTGCCCTTGAGCTGATGAATCAGCTCGATATGCGGATTGGTTCCGCCCAAAACGATCGCCGTAGGCTGACCGCTGTAATTCGGTAACTCAATTTTCATTGTATCTGCTCCAATCTTGCACTGATACCGGACTGCTCCGCCAGACGGTTAATGTTCAAAGCCTCTTCGTCCGCGATGAAAACCGCGTCCTTCTGCTCCGCCATCCGTTTGAACTGGGGTTCACCGGGCAGCATCACGGCGCCCTCGTCGCCGCACGCCTTCACCGCGCTGCGGAAAAACTCCGATTTATGATCAAGTTCATCCTGATCAAGGAATCTTTTCGTATCAAAAACGATAAACAGCTGACCGCAGTTTGAATCGCTCTCCATATCGCTCAGTGGCTTGACGCCGCCGGCAAAAGCGGCGCCGGTCAGCAGTCCGGCAAACAGATCGATAAACAGTGACAGACCGTATCCTTTGTAGCCGCCGATCGGCAGCAGGCTGCCTTTCAGCGCCTCGTTGGGATCGTCGGTCGGCTGACCGTCGGGGCCGATCGCCCAGTCCGTGGGAATCTTGTCGCCGTTTTTCGCTGCCATCCTGACCTTGCTTCTGGCAACGACCGTCGTCGCCATATCCAGCACGATCGGGAAGCTCTCTTCGCCGCCCGGAAAGCCGAAGCAGATCGGATTAGTACCGAAAATCGTCTTTTTACCGCCGGTCGGCGCAATCGCCGGAGCGGAATTGGCAAATATCACAGACGCCATTCCCTGCTGCGCGGCAAGATAGGCATAATAACCCGCCGCGCCGAAGGTATTGCTGTTGCGGATACCCACAGCGGCGATGCCGTATTCCTTGGCTTTTTCGACAGCAAGATCGATCGCCTGACGCGCCGCGACCTGCCCCAGACACCTGTTCGCGTCCAGAACAGCGACAGCGCCGTTATCTGTCACAAGCTCCACCTCATCCTTTGGATTCAGGTGGCCTGACTTGATCTTATTGATGTACATCGGCAGATGGCGGATGCCGTGAGTTGAGATGCCGCACCTGCCGGCATACAAGACCGATTCGGCAAGGATCTCAGCGGATCGCTCACTGACGCCGTATTTTATCAGTAACGCGCGCGTTACCTCAGTCACGCAGGAAAAGCTGACCAGCATTCTACCGACCTCCTTATCTGTTTATTTTCAAAGGTGTAATTGCCGCAGCAGCGCGCCTACCGGCTCACTGCCGCAGGTCTGTATCGTATGCATCATGCCGCGAACCTGCTCATGCGTCAGGCCGGCACGGTGCGAAAGACCGAGGAACTTTTGCTCAAATTCCTCTTTGGTGATGGGATTCTCGGGCTCGCCCTTGGCGTAGTCCACGCGCTCGCTCAGCTGCGTGCCGTCCTTGAGCGTCACAGTCACAACAGCCGCGCGCTTGGAGGGAACCAAGGCGGTCAGCGCCGGATCCTCCCTCACAGTGACCTTTTTTATCAGTGTGGCGGCTTGTGGGGCAAAAATCCTCTCCTCGGTAAATGCCTCGGGACCGCAGTCGCCGTAAAGGTAAGCAGCCGTAACGCCGTACGGGATGCTCTGCTTTGCCGCGCTGATGCCGGAAATCACCGTGTGATCATGTCCGGCAATGGCAAGATCATAGGTCTGTACCTCGATCCGCTCCACGTCGTCGGCACGAGTGCCCACGGATCCTCTCATCTTGAGCATCGCCTCCATCGGCGCGTGGCAGTGGCGGCAGGCGGCGTATAATTTCTGATAGATTCCCTCGATCGCGTAGCCTTCGGCAAATAGCTGTGCCGGACGCGCCGCTTTGGTCTCTGCTTCAAAAAAACCTCTGGCGCCGTTCAGAATGTCGTCGGCGCCGGTAAAATATCTGCCGTACAGGGCGGCGCTCACGCCGGCAGCGGCAGCGTTCGCCGTGTTGTACGGCTTTTGCTCGGACGAACCGGAAGCCACGCCCAGCAGTCCTGCGGCGCTGGTGACAGCCGCGCTCAGGACATTGCGCATCTCCTCTTCGGAAAAGCGCAGCATCGACGCGATCCCCATCGCGCAGCCCACGGTGCAGCATGTTCCGCTGACATGGAAGCCGCGCTTCTTGTGACCCGGCTGAACGGCATTTGCCAGCCGGACAGCCGCTTCGTAACCGACGACCGCGGCGTGCAGCAGGTCATCCGTGCTGCGCTCATACGCCTCGGCAACTGCCAGCAGCGCGGAAAAGATCGGCGCGCCCAGATGTGTCATCGCGACACGATGACTGTCGTCCAGCTCCAGAACATGAGCGCTGAACGCGTTGATCATCGCCGCCGTACGGATGTCGGCAGTAAGAGACTGACCGAAAACACGGCAATCACCTTTAACGCGGTTCTCGGTCAGGTAACTTTCATATCTGTTTTTATATGTTGTACAGCCGGCAAGCGTCACGAACAGATAATCGGCAAAGCACTCGCGCGCCTTTTCCGTTATTCTCTGCTCAAAGACCTCGCCGGTCATATCATAGAGCTTTTTGACAAAAGCCTGAGAAACATTCTCCATAAGCATCCTCTGTGCGTCAAAGCGCAAAGCTTACTTAGCGCCGTTTCTTGCGTCTATCGCTTCCTGAAGGCTCTTATACCCGTGGCAGTCTAAAAACCGCTCCACATATTGATCGGGAACCGATTTGGTATAAATGATGTTGCCTTCCTTATCATAACCCAGAAAGCCGCCGTGACGGGCGGTGGAACGCACCTTGGTTTCCTTTCTGTCGAACGCGATCGAAACGATCCTCACGCACAGCTTTGCGTCGAGCATAAAGCTGCAATTCTCGACATACCATACATAGTTATCCAGACGTTCCTGCCATGAGAGCGCGTGATCTACCTTGTGCAGAGAGGGACATTCCAGCCCGGGACGCACCGCGTAGATCGCCTGATGCCTGTCATGCAGTCTGTCCGCATAGGCGTTGATCAGCGGACGCGGTCCGATGATACTCATATCGCCCTTGATGACCGATACAAAGTTCAGCAGCTCGTCCAGACTGGTCTTTCTGACAAAGGAGCCCCATTTGGTGACGCGCTGTGAAGGCGGCAGCAGCATGCCGTTAGCGTCTGTTTCGTTGGTCATATTCCTGAATTTATAAATTGTAAACGGTTTTTTGTCCCTTCCGATCCTCTTCTGCTTGAAGATAATCGGAAATCCGACGTCAAAAATCGTGACGATCGCGATGATCAGGTTGATCGGCGAGCTGATAACAAACCCGATGATACCGACCAGCAGATCCAAAAACCGCTTTACATATTTTGTATAAAAGGACACTCTCGGTACAGCGCGAACAACATTTTTGTTCGCTTGCTCAAGGTTATCCTCCCTGATATACGACG
Source organism: uncultured Eubacteriales bacterium (assembly GCA_900320995.1). Lineage (GTDB taxonomy): Bacteria > Bacillota > Clostridia > Oscillospirales > Acutalibacteraceae > Ruminococcoides. Next base: position 4,635 of record ONUI01000002.1, on the reverse strand, counting down.
CGATCTCCGCTTGGTGCTCACTCGCAATACCCGTAATATCTACCATCTTTGCATTATCCTCCCCTATGAAATGAGATCAACGCATTTCCAAAGCAGCCATAAAACATTCCATAAAGCTCTTCTTGGAGGGACGCTTCTTGCTCTCAAAGAACCGGACGGCTTCGTCGTTATCCAGACAGCATTTGCCCTGATGGAACTGCCCGAGTCCGGCACTGGGAGCGGAATTAATCTCGCACAGCTGGAATCCGTCCTTGGTGATGATGACATCCATTCCGAAGAAATCAAGCGACGACATATATCGGCAGATATCGATCAGCCCCGATTTGACCTTGTCCCAATGCGGAATGGTTTTTCCTTCCAGATCGGCGCCGGTGTCGGGATGAGTCCTAAAGCCTTTCATACCCTCTTCGCCCCAGAACTCCGTATTGCCTCTGAAGCCGCCCTCGAATCGGCCTGTCTCCCAATCCACACGGATCGCCAGCCCTCCGTGGCACAGATTACTTGCGGCATTTGATCTGGAGGATCCGAATCTCGCATAGGTGATCCACGGACCGTATTCGTCGGGATCCTCCGGTTTTTTCTTGAGCTTTTTATACAGTACGAGTCTCAGTGCGCAGTCGGTGCCGGGGAAAACGCCTTCCATCTCATTCGATTGCTCGATAAACGCCGTAACAATATAGCCGTTCAATTCAGGCTTGAGCGCCTCCAGCTCCGCGCGGCTGATCCGCCTGTCGTTATAGTATATCTCGCCATCGCGATACGAAAGTCCGAAAAAGCCCTTTCCGCCCGCGCCGCGGTTCGGCTTCAGCGCAAGGTGCTTTTTCTCGACTAAGAGATGATAAAGATAGTTTTCATCCTTGGGAATGTCCTCCGGCGAGTCCATCAGGTAGGAATAATGACCGTCGTTCTCGATATACAGATAATACTCCGGCATATACTGTTTCATTTCCGCGGAGTTCATCATGTATTTCAGCGTCAGCTTGTCATTGATCCAAAAAATAAAGTGATTGTTCATCGGATGCGCCATGAAAAAGTCATAATCCGGACAATAAAGATGATAGGTATCCTCATTGAATTCTTTACCGTAGATTTTTAATCTGCCGGGAAGAAAGCCTCTTTCGAGAGCCCAGCTGCAACGATCCCAATCCTCATAAACCTCCGGCCAGTCTATCATATCCTGGCGGATCTGCTTCGTCATTTCTTTTGCGCGCGTTGGATGCATCCCGGCGTCAAGCAGTTCCTGATGCAGCTTTTCATAATTCATCTTCATATCAAAATCTCTCCTTCCGTGAATCCCTGACTATGGACTCAGCGCAGAATAATATCACAGATTCTGTCGACGTCGCTGACGTCCAGCTCCTCATATAGGGGGAGGGTAAGGATATTCAGCGAAACATCGTGAGCAACAGGCGTTTGCTCGGTGCATACATCACGGTAGCACGCCAGATCGTTGATAGCAGGATAAAAATACTTGCGCGCGTAGATATCCTCTTCCTTGAGCATGGCGCAAACATCGTCTCTGCTCTTGCCGAACTTCTCTTTGTCAAAATACACGGCAAAATAGGAATAGTTGTAATCGATCCCCGGCTTTTGCTGACTGAGGACGATCCCGTCAACGCCGCTGAGGCGCTGTATATAGCGCTCGTACGCCGCCTTGCGGCCGGCGATACATGCGTCCATGCGTCTTAGATTACAGATGCCCATGGCCGCTCTGAACTCATCCAGCTTGGCGTTTCCGCCGATCGCGGTGATGGTCTCGGGACCGTGAATACCGAAGTTCTTGAGCTCATGCAGCGGTACGCCGTAGCGCTTGTCGCTAAAAGCGACCGCTCCGCCCTCGACGGTGTTGAACACCTTTGTCGCGTGAAAGCTGAACATGGTCGCGTCGCCGAAATTGCCGATGCCCACGCCGTTGTATTTTTCACCAAACGCGTGCGCGCCGTCATAGATCACCTTCAGGTTGTGGCGTTCGGCAATGTTCTCGATCTTATTCACGTCGCAGATATTGCCGTAAACATGGACGGGAATGATCGCGACGGTCTTGTCGGTGATCAGCGCTTCGATCTTATCGGGATCGATACAGTAATCGGATCGCCTGATATCACAGAACACCGGCTTGAGGTTGTTGCGAGTGATCGCGTGGGTGGTGGAAACAAAGGTGAACGGCGTGGTAATGACCTCTCCGCCGCCCAACTGTTCGCCTCTTTTTTTCAGCCCAAGAGCCTGAATCGCCATCTCGAGCGCAAGATGTCCGTTGGCAAACAGGGATATCTCCGGCACATCGAGGTAAGTCATCAGCTGTGACTGGAATTTCTTATAGACCGGTCCCATATTAGTCAGAAAACGACTCTCAAAAATCGGCTTTATCTCTTCAATATAATCATTGATATCGGGCATGGAACTGCGCGTTACATTAATAGGCATGATTCTCCTCCTGTATCAGACGTCTGATGATTTTTCCCAAAAACATTGCTGTTAGATATCTCTGTGATTGCGCAGGAAATGTGTCCTGGCGGTTTCCGCTTCCTCCGGGGTGAGGTTCCGGTTGTGCGTGGTCGTCGAAATAGCGCCCTCCGTCTTCTGACGGTAACGCCTTTTCATAAAGTCGTCAAAGGTACCGATCTTGCGGGCGGGAACGCCGGCATAAACCGAGTTCGGCTCACAGTCCCTCGATACCACACTGCCGGAGGCAATGATCACGTTGGATCCGTTCCTTGAATTGATAATCCATTCTTTGATCCTCGGGCAGCTTGTTCAGCGTGAAGTTGATGCCGTCATGCGCGACAAAATCCACATTGCGCGATATTGTCACGTTATTGTGGATAAAGATAAGCTCCGATCCCTGAACAAATAACAGAATATATGCTTCGTCGAACGGGCTGTCCGCCAAAACGGTGTTAATCTCTTTTGAAAAGATCTCTTGTATATACCTTATCCTTCACATCGTCCAAAACACTGTCGTAGCGGTTCGCTACGATCGCGTCGCACGCCGTTTTGAAACGCTCAAAATCGTTAACGACCATACTGCCGAAGAAGGTGATGCCGTCCTCCAGGGTCGGCTCAAAGACGATCACCGTCGCTCCCTTGGCTTTCAGGCGCTTCATAACGCCCTGGATCGAGCTCTGGCGGAAGTTATCGGAGTTACTCTTCATGGTAAGACGGTAAATACCGATGGTAATGGGACGCTCTCTCTCGGCGTTCCACATGCTGGAGGCGGTGTAGTAGCCAGCCTTCTCCAGCACTCTGTCGGTAATATGATCCTTACGGGTGCGGTTGCTTTCCACGATGGCGGAGATCATATTCTGCGGCACGTCGGAATAATTCGCCAGCAGCTGCTTGGTGTCCTTCGGCAGGCAATAGCCGCCGTAGCCGAAGGAGGGATTGTTATAAAAATCACCGATACGGGGATCCAGACACACGCCCTTGATGATATCGGCGGTGTTCAGCCCCTTGACCTCGGCGTAGGTATCCAGCTCGTTGAAATAGCTGACTCTGAGCGCCAGGTAGGTATTGGCGAACAGCTTAACGGCCTCCGCCTCGTTGAAGCCCATCAGCAGCGTTTCTATATGCTCCTTGAGAGCGCCCTCCTGCAGGAGAGAGGCAAAGGTCTTGGAAGCCTCAACAAGTCTTTCGTCCTCCATATCCGTTCCGACAATAATGCGCGAGGGATACAGATTATCGTACAGTGCCTTGGATTCTCTTAAGAATTCCGGGCTGAAAATAATGTTTTTGCTTCCGGTCTTCTCCCTGATGCGAGCGGTGTAGCCTACGGGGATCGTACTCTTGATGACCATGATCGCATCGGGATTATACTGCATAACCAGTTTGATGACCGCCTCGACAGCAGAGGTATCAAAGTAATTCTTCTTTGTGTCGTAGTTGGTAGGAGCCGCGATCACCACAAAGTCGGCGTCGGAGTAAGCAGCCTGCGCGTCAAGCGTAGCGGTCAGATCGAGATCCTTTTCCGCGAGATAACGCTCAATATAATCATCCTGAATGGGAGACTTCCTGTTATTGATCAAGTCAACCTTTTCGGGAATGATATCTACCGCAGTAACTTTATGATGCTGACTCAATAAAACAGCGATCGAAAGACCGACATAACCGGTACCTGCAACCGCAATCCTATAATTGTTTGTTTTCATTCAATCATCACCTGTTTCCATAATATCCCATAATACCACATTATAATACATTAAATCTTATATATCATATCATAAATAAAATCTTCTTGCAATCGTAAATCGAATAAAAATACGGAAACTTCTCCCCTAATTTTTATGCTAAATGAATGGATGTCAATGCGAAAGCGGCATATCTTTCCACCAAAACCATAGGATGATACCGCACAATGGACATAAAAATCACATAATCCTATGATTGACAAATCTTACAATATAATGTAGATAAAACATATATTAAACAAACTTATACTTGTAAGGACATCTTATTTACAATGTCCTTATATAAAATGAAAAAGAGCAACGCCGCTGTGACGTTGCTCTTTTTGCGATCCGAACCGCGGTTTAACGAAGGCTTCTGTTAGCGTAATAACTTGCGATCCTCGGAGCGAGGTTATTGCTGTATGCGGCGTAACCGTTTTCAGTAGGGTGTGCGAAGTCGCCGAATATCACA
>ONUI01000021.1 GCA_900320995.1 uncultured Eubacteriales bacterium | reverse complement strand
AAACTCAAAATAAAATGAAAGGAGAGTATTTATGCGAATTACTGATTTGTTGAAAGCGGAAGCGATCCAACTGGGCGCGAAGGTTTCATCAAAAAGCGCGGCGATCGACACGCTGGTTGCGCTGCATGACAAGAGCGGCAACCTGAAGGACGCTGCCGCGTACAAGGAGGGTATCCTCAAGAGAGAGGAAATGGGCACTACCGCCATCGGTATGGAAGTAGCGATCCCCCACGCGAAAAGCGAAGCGGTCAAGGCTCCGGCTCTGGCGGCGATCACCGTTCCGGACGGCGTCGATTATGAATCACCCGACGGCGCGCCCTGCAAGCTGATCTTCATGATCGCGGCTACCATGGACGGCGATGTTCACCTGGAAGTGCTCGCGCGACTCATGCAGATGCTGATGCACGAGGATTTCACCGCTAAGCTCAAGGCGGCAAAATCTCCCAAGGAGTTCCTCGACATCATCGACAAGCAGGAGGCGGCTCAGTTCCCCGAGGAGGCGGCTGCTCCCGCGGCAAAGAAAGACGGTTATCAGATCCTTGCTGTCACCGCTTGCCCCACCGGTATCGCGCATACCTACATGGCGGCGGAAGCGCTGCAGAAGGCAGGTAACGAGATGGGTATCTCCATCAAGGTCGAGACCAACGGCTCCGGCGGCGCGAAGAACGTTCTGACCGCTGACGAGATCGCCAACTGCGACGGTATCATCATTGCGGCTGACAAGAGCGTTGAGACCGCTCGTTTCGACGGCAAGCCCGTATTATCCACCAAGGTTGCCGACGGCATCCATAAACCCCAGGAGCTCATCAACAAGATCGTCAACAAAGAGGTTCCCGTATTCCACAGCGACAAAAAGGCTGAGGGCGGTTCTTCCGACATCGGTAATGAGAGCTTCGGCAGAAAGCTCTATAAGCACCTGATGAACGGTGTATCCCATATGCTTCCGTTCGTTGTCGCGGGCGGTATCTTCATCGCCATCGCATTCCTGATCGACGCGATCAGCGGCGCTCCGCAGGACGGCAACTTCGGTTCCGCTACTCCCGCGGCGGCATGGTTCAAGACCATCGGCGGCGTGGCGTTCGGCTTCATGCTCCCGATCCTCGCCGGTTTTATCGCTCAGTCCATTGCTGACCGTCCCGGCCTGCTGGTCGGTTTCGTCGGCGGTTCGCTGGCGGCTACCGGTTCCACCTTTGCCGCTCCCGGCGGCGACGGCACCGCTGTATCCGGCTTCCTCGGCGCATTGTTCGCAGGCTTCATCGCCGGCTGGCTGATGAAGATGCTCGAAAAGGGCTGCGACCATCTGCCGCGTGCGCTGGAGGGTATCAAGCCCGTACTGATCTATCCGCTTGCGGGTCTGGGTATCGTCGGCGTCATGATGTGCGCCGTCAACCCGATCGTCGGCTGGCTCAACGGCAAGCTGACTGAGGGCGTATCCGCTATGGCTCAGAATCCCGCACTCATCGTTCCGGTTTGCGCACTGCTCGCCGGTATGATGGCGATCGACATGGGCGGCCCCTTCAACAAGGCTGCATACGTTACCGCGACCGGTCTGCTGGCTTCCGGTGTGATCGGCGAGAACGAAGGCCCCTTCATGATCATGGCTGCTGTTATGATCGGCGGTATGGTTCCTCCGATCGCGATCGCGCTGTCTACCACCTTCTTCAAGAAGAAGTGGACTGCAGAAGAGAGAAAGAACGGTCCCGTCAACTATATCATGGGTCTGTCCTTCATCACTGAGGGCGCGATCCCTTACGCCGCAGGTCATCCGTGGCCGGTCATCCCCGCTTGTATCGTAGGCTCTGCCATAGCAGGCGCACTGTCCGCACTGTTCGGCTGTACCCTGATGGCTCCTCACGGCGGTATCTTCGTACTGCCCACCATCGGCAAGCCCCTCATGTACTTCCTCGCGCTGGTCATCGGTTCTGTAGTAGGCGCTCTGCTGCTCTCACTGCTCAAGAAGCCCGTAGCACAAGAAGGCTGATCATATATACATTTCGGTACGCAGAGGGGGCGACCCCTCTGTATACCTGACCTAAAAGGAGAACAACTATGGTATCCAAAAAAGTAACGATCGTAAACGCGCAGGGCTTCCATATGCGCCCCGCTAATGTATTTGCCGCCGCGATGATGAAGCATCCGTGCGACGTAACGCTCAGAGTCAACGGTAAAGACGTCAACGCGAAGAGCCTGATGAATATCATCGCTGCCTGCATCAAGTGCGGCAACGAGGTAGAGGTCATCTGCAACGGCGCTGATGAAGACGCGGCGCTGGCTGAAGCAGTAGAGATGATCGAAAGCGGCTTCGGCGAATAATTCAAACTGTCATTGCGAGGACGCGCGCGTCTTTTTCCGTGATAATCTCAATCGTTGATCGGATGGATGCATGCGCCTCGCAATATTTATTTAAACTTGTCATTGCGAGTAAAAGACGCACGCGTCCAATCTCAACCAATTATAATAAAGAGGTGATAATGATGATGAAAGGATTAGGCGTTTCCGATGGCTACGGTATCGGCAGAGTGATGCTGATACTCGACCAGAAGCTGGATTATACGCCTCGTGAAATAGCCGATGTAGACGCTGAGATCGCGCGTTTCCATGACGCGATCGATCAGTTTACCAAGAACACCCTCGAACAGGCTGACGCTGTCCGCAAATCGACAGGCGATAAGGAAGCCGAGATTCTGGAGGGTCATATTGCGATCATCGCCGACCCTTTTATGAAGGGCGAGATCGAGAACCTGATCAAGGCGCATCAGTGCGCCGAAGCGGCGGTCGAGCAGATCTGCCAGATGTTCATCGATATGTTCACGGCGACGGGCGACGATCTGACCATGCAGCGTGCCGCCGACGTCAAGGATATCCGCGACAGCCTGCTGGGCATCCTCCTCGGCGTGCAGGAGGTCAAGATCAGCGACGCGCCCGAGGGCACCGTACTGGTCGTCCGTGAGCTGACCCCCTCGATGACCGCCGGCATCAAGAAGGAGAACATCGTCGGTATCATCGCCGAGACCGGCTCCCAGACCTCCCATTCCGCGATCTTAGCGCGCGCGATGGAGATCCCCGCCGTGCTCAGCGTACCGAACGCGCTCAGCCAGCTCAGCTCCGGTGAGCAGATCATCGTCGACGGCTTCACAGGCGACGTCATCACCGCGCCGAGCGAAGAGGCATTGGATGAGTATGTCGCAAAGCGCGATACCTTCCTCAGGGAGAAGCGTGAGCTCGAGCTCTATCGCGGCAAGCCCACCGTATCCGCTTCCGGCGAAGAATATGAGCTGTGCTGCAATATCGGCACCCCCAAGGACGCCGCCAAGGCGATGGAAAAGGACGGCGAGGGCGTCGGACTCTTCCGCACCGAATTCCTGTTCATGGATCGTACCGCTCTGCCCACCGAGGACGAGCAGTTCGACGCATACAAGACAGCCGCCGTCGTGCTCAAGGGCAAGCCCCTCATCATCCGCACACTGGATATCGGCGGTGACAAGGAGATCCCGTATCTGGGTCTCGAAAAAGAAGAGAACCCCTTCATGGGCTTCCGCGCGATCCGCTATTGTTTAAAGCACCGCGATATGTTCAAGTCGCAGATCAAGGCGATCCTGCGCGCGTCCGCGTTCGGCGACGTCCGCATCATGTTCCCGCTGATCACCGCTGTTGAGGAACTGCGCGAGGGCAAGGCGCTGGTCGAAGAAGCAAAATCCGACCTGCGCGCGTCGGGCATCGAATTCAACGAGGATATCCCCGTCGGCGTGATGACCGAGACCTCCGCCTCCGGCGTGATTGCCGATCTGCTGGCGAAGGAAGCGGACTTCTTCTCCATCGGCACCAACGACCTGACCGGCTACACCATGGCGTGTGACCGCGGCAACTCCGACGTCGGCTATCTCTATTCTCCGTTCCAGCCGTCCGTACTGCGCCTGATCAAGAGTATCATCGAAAACGGCGTGCGCGCCGGAATCCCCGTCGGTATGTGCGGCGAGGCTGCCGCCAACCCGATGATGGTGCCCCTGCTGATCAGCTTCGGTCTGACCGAATTTTCGGTCTCCGCCGTATCTGTGCTCAAGGTGCGCAAGTGCATTGCGAACTGGACAAAGGACGAAGCCGACAAGGTCGCCGAAAAGGTCATGTCCATGTCGACGGAAAAAGAGATCACGGACTACCTCAAATCCGTTATCTGATTATCAATCAAATAGGGGAGAACCCCATCAAAAAGGCGCAGGATACCCTGCGCCTTATTTGTTGCATACGCACCGTGCGCGACGTAAACGTGCATCTCCTCAACGAAATTGCATTTTAACCAACGCTCTGCCGCGGGAGCAGCACAGTGGCGCTTAGCCAATCACAGGCTTTGCCTGTTCTTGGAGCGCTGTTGCATGGGAGTTGTAAACCAAATCAAAGATTTGGACAACTCCTCAAAGCCGCTCCCCTACAAGTTTACTGAAACGTTTTATGTAGGGGAGGGTCTCGACCCTTCCGTAACCCTGTCCATTATATCTCACCCAAAAGCGAAGCACATCGCCCCTCTTCATTTTTGCACAAAAAACGCCGTATAAATTGACTGAAATCCCATAGAGTAACAATGGACAACACGCGGCAAATGTATTATACTGAACGTAGGATACAGGAAACCTGTTCCTGTCATAAACAATATTCTTCTTCATCCCCGATCCTTACACGAAAGGATGATCCGTATGTCAGAAATCAATTACAAAGACGCGTTAAAGCTGGGTCAAAAGGAAGCCCAGAGCCGCAAGGCGAACGGTGAATCTCCGGCGCTGCCTGCGCTGGACGATCTTCTTCCCGCGGACAAGCCTACCACGGTCGTGAACCTCGGTCTGGTGCCCATCCCGATCAAACAGATCGTCGGCACCAAAACAGGCGGACGCTCCTCTGCCTTTGCGGCGAACTTCATGCCGATCCTCGAGGAGAACAGCGAGTTCGCCACCAAGTGGAAGCACCTGTGTGAGGCGCACATCACCGAGGGCATTCATGATCCGATCAAGGCGTATGAATATAAAAACCGCTTCTATGTCCTCGAGGGAAACAAGCGCGTCAGCGTGCTCAAATTCTTCGGCGCGGACACCATCGAGGGAGTCGTCACCCGTATCCTGCCCGAACGTGATGGCTCTGACGAGATCGAGCTCTATTACGAATTCGTCGCGTTCTATCAGTACAGCAAGATCAACTTCATCGAGTTTTCTAAGCGCGGCAGCTATACCGCGCTGCAAACCGTCCTGGGCAAGGAGCTCGACGAGGAGTGGACGATCGACGAACAGCGCACCTTTGCGGCGGCGTATCATAAATTCGACAAGGCGTATACTGCCAGCGGCGGCGAAAAGCTCCAGTCCACCATCGGCGACGCGATGCTCAGTTATCTGAAGATCTACGGCTATGAGGAGCTGATCGCCTCCGATGCCGACGAGATCAAAAAGAACCTCGGCAAGATGTGGGAGGACGTCAAGCTCAAGGACGCCGACGAACCCATCGAGCTCAAAACCGAGCCGCCGGAGGAAAAGTCCCAGCATCAGGGCTTGATCTCCCGCGTACTCTCGCCGACGATCTCTCACGCGCTGCAGGTCGCCTTCATCTATGACGGCACACCCGCCAAATCCGGGTGGGTGCATGAGCACGAGGAGGGGCGCATCTATGTCCAGAAAATATTCGAGGACAAGATCGATACCATCACCTATCCCAATGCCCTCGACGGCGATCCCTACGATACCATCGCGCAGGCGATCGATGACGGCTGTGAGGTCATCTTCACTACCTCGCCGCGTCTGATCAGCGCGAGCGTCAAGGCGGCGGTGGAGCATCCCGACGTCATCATCATGAACTGCTCGCTCAACCTCAGCTCCCGCTATATCGCGACCTACTACGCGCGTATGTACGAGGCAAAGTTCATCCTCGGCGCGGTAGCGGGATCGCTCTCCGACAGCGGCAAGCTCGGCTATGTCTGCGACTACCCGATCTACGGCCAGATCGCAGGCATCAACGCCTTTGCTATCGGCGCGCAGCTCACCAATCCGCGCGCGCAGGTCTATCTTGAATGGTCGTCTGTCAAGGGCGCCGAAGGTGCGGCAAAAGCTCTCGCGGAGCAGGATATCCATTTCATCTCCTCACAGGACACCGCCAAGTTCCTCGAGGATGACCGCGACACCTACGGTCTGTCCTATGTCGTGGACGATCACCGCGAGGTGCTGGTGGATTCCGTCTGGTGCTGGGGCAAGTATTATGAAGAGATCCTCAACCGTATTTTTGATAAGACCCTGCAGGCGGAGTACAACAAGACCGATAAGGCGCTCAACTACTATTGGGGTATGTCGTCAGGCGTGGTCGATGTATGGTGCAGTGAAACGCTCATCGCGCCGACGCGCAAGCTGATCGACTTCCTCAAGGAGAGCATCCGACAGAATATCTGTATTCCTTTCCTGACCCCGCTGACCACCCAGTCGGGCGAGGTGATAGGGGAGGATCAAAAATCCCTCACCCTCGAGCAGATTATCAACATGGATTATCTGGTGGACAACGTTATCGGCGAGATCCCGACGTATGACGAGCTAAGCCCGATGGGTAAGGCGACGGTCGATACCGCCGGCATTGAAAAGTCGCAGAACGATATCGTTAAGGAGGCTGAGAAAAAGTCCTCCGACGAGAAGACGGCTGATAAGAAAGCCACTGACGAAAAGCCCGGTGATACCGCTCAGGACGCCGAGAAAGACGGTGACGAGCAATGAGGATATTAGCGGTCGCAGATGAAGAGTCAAAATCACTCTACGATTATTATCACCCCGGCAAGCTCGACGGCTTTGATATGATCCTCGCCTGCGGTGATCTGAGCGTAGAGTATCTGGAGTTCCTCGTGACCATGGCGGACTGTCCGCTGGTGTATGTCCACGGCAATCATGATGAAAAGCATAAGCGCCTGCCCACCGGCTGTATCTGCGCGGACGACAAGATCGTGATCGTGAACAGCTTGCGCATCTTCGGTCTCGGCGGTTCCTACAAGTACCGCGACGGAAAGTACATGTTTACCGAAAATCAGATGAAGCGCCGTATCCGTAAGCGCTGGATGACCCTCCGGCTGCACGGCGGCTTTGACATCCTGCTTACCCATGCTCCCGCGCGTCACCTCAACGACCTCGAGACCATTCCGCACAGGGGCTTTGAGTGCTTCAATATGCTGCTCGATAAGTACCAGCCGCGCCTGTTTGCCCACGGTCATGTGCATCGTTCCTACAATCATCGCATCCCGCAAAAATGTCAGCACGGTAACACAACCGTGATCAACGCCTACGAATCCTGCGTGATCGAACTGGAAGATAAATGAAGATAAATAATGAAGCCACCTGCCGTATAATGCAGCAGGTGGCTTTTTTCTGTGAGAAAGGACTCTCTACATCATCCGATATGACACACACTGTGACGTTGGCTTGTCCGCAGCGGCATAGAATGCCGCTCTTGCCGACGACAGCAGTCTGCCGCTTTTCACCGTCAGCAGTACGGCGTATTCCTTCATCGGTTCGATCATCGTGCGCAGTGAGCAGGTCATCACGGCGGATGATCGCTTGACCCTCTCTACGATCGAGCCGCCCTGTATCAGGAACAGCTCGTAGGAGGACTGTTCGCCGTCGGACAGCCGCCATGAAACATCAAGCGCGGTGTCGGTCTTGTTGATGATTAGTTCTTTGATATTCATAGTGATCCTCCTTTTCTTTTTTCTATATTATACCGCTCTCTCTGCGAAATTTGTCAAAACATTTGAAAAAAACCGTTAACTTTTTATGAAAATCGCGTGCATTATGTATATTATTATGTTATAATATACCTATTATAGTATATTATCGGTGCAAGTCGCGTGAATGCGGCGAACCCGACAATGCTTTGAGGTGATCAGGATGAAAAAGGATCAGGAATTTGAAAAGGATGAAATGACGAATCGACACAAGCCGCCAGAGGACAATGCGTCTGCCGAAGTGAAATCCGAGGAAAAAGTGTCCGCCGAACAAACATCCGCGGATGCATCCACAGATGCGGAAGAAGTTTCTGCCGAGAAAACCGCCGATAATACGACGGCTGAGGATGAAGCTCCCGATGAACAAACATCTACGGATGCGGAAGAAGCTGCAACAGCGGACAGCGCTCCCTCTGAGAAAACCGCCGATAATACGACGGCTAAGGATGAAGCTCCCGCCGAACAGTCATCCGCGGATGCATCCAAGGATGCAAAATCAAAAGCCAAGCCGATCGCGATCACAGCTGCGGCGGTCGCGGTCATTGCGATCATCGTCGTCATCATCGTCATCGTCGCCAACGCCAATCCGCTCAAAGCGGTCGAGCTGCCCGGCAATCTGAAGCTCAGACAGTTTGAAACGCGCGATCAGGTGACCAAGGAGCTTGACCGCCTCCAGAAGAAGAACAATCAGGATGTCCAAAAGGTGTATGACAGCACCGTGGGCAAATTCGCCAAAGACGCCGGACTGTCCGAAGAGGGCGATATCGCTCTGCCCAATATCGCGGGCGTGGGCGAAGAGATCGTCGAAGCGTTCAGCGATACCTTCAAGCAGGTAGCGGGCGTTGATGAAGCGGATATCATCAAGACCGACGGCAAGTACATCTACTGCATCGACAGCGACTATACCGACCGCGACGTCGTCGAGATCTTCAAGGCGGACGGCAAGGATACTGAAAAGTCGGTTCGTGTCGAGGTGTTTGAGGAAGAACCCGCCGCCACACCGGATTCCGCCGCCACAGCAGATGAAGCCGACGGATGGGATTATTATGCCGCCTATCGCAGCATTGACGATATCTATGTCAAGGATGACCGCCTGATCGTGATCGGCTCCGACTCTACGCCGCATGACGGCAGTACCGCCACCAGAACCGTCACAAAGATCTATGACGTCAGCGACGTTGATCATATCACCCTGCTCGATACCTTCACCCAGAGCGGCAAAAGCAAATCGACCCGCATGATCGGCGACACGCTCTATCTGGTCAGCTCCTACATACCCTTTGACAGCAAGAGCCTGCCCCTCTGCGGCAGGGGAGATTCTCCCGATGAACTGCCTGCCGACAGCATCTATACATTGCAGGACAACAAGTCGGAAAAGTTCATCATGCTCAGCGCCGTCAACACCCGTGACCTCAAGGCGCAGACGGATTCAAAAGCCATCCTCGGCGAAGTCAAGGACGTCTACTGCAATGAGGAGAACATGTATATCTACGCCGATTACGGCGAGATGAAAAAGCAATCCTACCTCTTCGGCTTGATCAATTCCGAGAGCGCCCAAAAATCCCAGATCCTCAAGGTCGGTATGACGGACGGCGTCAGCTTCATCGCCTATACCAACCTCGACGGCGTGATCGACAGCTCGTACTCCCTCGATGAATACAACGGAAATCTGCGCGTCGCGACGACGATCCCCGACGGCGATAAAGAGAAAGCATATCTGTATGTGCTCGATAACGAGCTGACCACGATCGGCTCGCTGAACAACTTCGCGCCGGATGAGTATCCCGCGGCGATCCGCTATGTCGGCGATACCGCGTATGTCGTCGCCTACGATCTGGTCGATCCGCTCTTTACGATCGATCTGAGCACCCCCGAAAAGCCCACGGTCATGGGTGCGGCACAGATCAGCGGATTTTCCTCCATGCTCGTGCCCGTCGACGACCACACCCTGCTCGGACTGGGCTATGAGAGCCTCGGCGTCGGCGACCTGATGTCGGAGGACGCGGTCAAAGACGGCTTCAAGCTCGTGCTGTTCGATGTGACCGATCCCACCAATCCCATGATCATCGACGCGATGGTATATGAGGATTGCTCCTCCGCTGTACAGACCAACCCCAAGGCGCTGGTTTATAACTCCGACCGCGGCGAATTCCTTGTCCCGCTCAACGAGGAGTATTGGGGCGAGATCGACACAGAAAAGGGCGAGTACGTGGAGAATGAAGATAACCGCGGCGGTGCGCTCGACTTCAAGATCGAAAAGGGAAGACTCAAAGAGGTCGAACGCTGTGAGGCGGCGCATTACCCGATCGAGCGCTGTGCCTATGTCGGCGACTATATCTACATGACCTACCGCGACAAAGACGACGCTATCCAGATCGAAGCCAAGGAATACAAATAAAGACGATGATCGGCTGTCACGCGAGAGCCTGACGCCGATTCGATCGCAACCGATAACACAAAAGCCGTAACGACCGAAATCGTTACGGCTTTATCTAAACCATGAATCAAATGAAAACTATTGTAGGGGAGGGGCTTGCTCCTCCCGTAACCTTTTTGTTCAACGTCACCAAAATGCGAAGCAAATCCAACGCCCTACCGCGGGAGCAGCAAGCCGCTCCCCTACAAATCCACTGAAACGTTTACTGTAGGGGTCGGCGCCCTCGACGACCCGAAACCTTACCGTTTAACGTCACCCAAACCCGGAGCAAATCAACGTCTACTGTAGGGGAGGGGTTTACTCCTCCCGTAACCTCTCCGATATATCTCGCCCAAATGCGAAGCAAATCCAACGCCCTACCGCGGGAGCAGCAAGCCGCTCCCCTACAAATCCACTGCAACGTCTATTGTAGGGCGGGGGCTTGCTCCCGCCGAAGCATTTCAGTTCGATGTCACCCAACTGCGCAACAGATCTCTGCTTCCGTATGGACAACCTCCGTACACGCGTGCTCTCACCCGAACTTCACCCGCATGAACACCGTTCTGACGATCATGCTGACGAATACCATCACGATCTCGGACAATACCTTTGCGGCGTACACATTCACCCCGACCGATATCAATGCCGCCATCACGCCGATATCGCATAACAGGATAATCCCCGAGGTGAGGACATATCGCCCGACGGACGGTTTCTCGGCGAACGGCACAGCTCGGTTCAAGCCGCCCTTCAACAGGATGGTGAATATTCGTGACAGCACACACGCCCAAATCCACGTGCCGCCGAAATTAACGATCAATACAAACAACAGCAATCCCGCCAACCCCGCGTTGATCGAGGGGAGCTTGTATCGCAAAAATTCCTTGTTCAATGATACGGTATCCTGCAGCGGCCGAAAATGGCTCGCCGCGTTATTGTCAAAGTAAACGGTCTGTATATCGACCTCGATGATATCGGCGTTTGACGCGTCAAGGATCATGTCGATCTCGAACTCGTAGCGGTGACCGGGCAGCTTGAGAAAGCGGGGGAGGAGCCGGTCGGAAAAGGCGCGCAGACCCGTCTGCGTCTCATAGATCCTCCTGCCGGTGGTCAGCCGGTACAGCACGCGGGTGATCCCGTTGCCGATACGGCTCTTGATGGGTGCGGACTTGTCGAGAAGCCGCTTGCCGAGGATGAGGCTGTCGGGATGCTCCGCTGCGGCGTCGGCGACCTTGACGATATCCTCCACCCGATGCTGACCGTCCGCGTCGGCGGTGATCACGGTGTACGGCGCCTGATAGCGCTCCTTGATATATCGCATACCGCATTTGAGCGCCTCGCCCTTACCGCGGTTCGGCGTATAACGCTTCACGCTCGCGTATTGCCGTGCGGCTGTAAAGAGCTCGTCATATTCCTCGCCGCTTCCGTCGTCGATGACAACAACCGCAAAGCCGCGTGTATCCAGTTCTTTGATCAGCCCGATCATCCTGTCCTCCGGACAGTAAGCCGGTATCAGCGCGATCTTCTGCATATCCTCACCCCCTTTTTACAAATAGTCATTGCGAAGGCAACTGTGTTGCCTGTGGCAATCTCAACCTTATTCCCATGAACCCTTTGCAATAGAAGCATACCATATGCGGTGGCTTTTCGCAAGAGAAAAGAGGATAACGATCCCCTTATTCCTTTTTTACACACAGACAACCGGCAGATCATGTCGATCCACCGGCTGTCTGTGAGAAAAATATTGCTATGTACGCTAAATATGCGGAATGATTACTTTTACGACCGTACCGCCGCCCTCGCGCGGCGTGATGGTCATTTCGCCCTTGCACATCATCTCCAGACGCTGTCGGATGTTGGAGAGCGCGATATGCGGTTCGTTGTCGTCGGCGGGGCGATAGTCGACTCCGTTGTTCTCCACGATGATCTCACTGCCCGCTTCTGTTTGACGCGTCGTGATATAGATGCGCAGAGGATCGCCGTTTGGATCCAGACTGTGCTTGACGGCATTTTCTACAAGCGGCTGCAGCGTCAGGGGCGGCACGCTGAAATTGATATGCGGCGTGTCATACTCGACAAAGAGCATATCCTCATGCTGTGCCTGTTCCACAGCGAGATACGCGCGGGTATGCTCGAGCTCATCCTTAAAGGGTACAAGCTCCTCGTTCGCGAGCGCAGTGAAGTTCTTGCGCAGATAGGTGGTGAAGTCCAGCGTGACCTGCTGCGCCTTATCCGCGTCCTGCTTGCACAGATAGTAGATGCTCATCATCGTGTTATAGATGAAATGCGGACGCATCTGCAGTACCATGATGCCGGCGCGCTGGCGGGCGATCTCACGCTCTTGTTCGACGATCTCACGCTCCTGTTCGACGATCTCTCGCTGCTGACGGATCGCCTGCATGATGTTGTCCGACAGGATCAGGGAGTACATCGACAGCGCGCAGACGCCTACGCCGAAGAAGAGGATCAGCTCGATGTCGGTGTAGGCGTGGATGATGATGAAGGCGGACATCGGCAGCAAGTAAATCAGAAAGGCGATAAAATACCGCCTTGACAGCTTTTTGCGCCTGCGGATCAAGCCCACGATGTTCAGCAGCATGATGAGAACCAGCGGAAGCAGCATCAGGGGGAACCACCGGGTACGGTAAAATGAATTCTCCGGTGTGTAGAAAAAGAACAACTCCGTTAACTTGTTAATCTCCAACAGAGCGATATAGACGCCCCACAGGATGATCACAGCGCGCAGGAGGGTGCTTTTTATGAGCGTTTCTTTGCAGCTGTGCACAATCAGAAACGTTGGTATCGGCATCAGGACGGATACCATTATGGCTTCAATATAACAGGAGACCCCTTCCACTTGCACAAAGCCCGGCTTTTCGTAAAAGATCGCGGAGACAAAGGTTGCGCATACACACACCGTCAACAGTGAAAAGAAGACGATAAAATAGTTCTTGCTCCATCGGTCGGACGCGGGTATGACGATCACATAAATGAGCGCCATCAGCATCAGGACAAGCATCGCGCTTGCCGAGCAGTATCCAATGAGTTTGATCACATCGATCATGTGTCGACCCCTCCCGGCGAGAAGGGATAGCGCAGCTTTTTGAGCTGTTCGCGTACACCCTCGGCAGTGATCGGCTTGAGCATAAAACCGCTCGCGCCGGTCTCCCACGCGTCGATGGCATAGGACGGATACGCCGTTAAAAACACCACATTGGTGCGGGGATTGATATCGAGCAGATCGCGGCAGACGTCCAGTCCGCTGACGCTGCCCATCTCGATGTCCAAAAAGGCGAGCGCGACACGGTTGGCTTTGGCGTACGCAAGCGCTTCCGCCGGCTTGGTAAAGCCGGTCACCTCGGCACTCGGCATGACCTCCTCCAAAATCGGCAGACCGCCGTTGAGGACGATCCTGTTGTCGTCCACCATGATGACAGTGGGGGAGTCGTCACCCTCCACCGCGGCGTTGAACAGCACGTTGATGTCCGCGTCCAGCGCCTTGGAGAGCCGCAGGAGCATCGCGGCGTCCGGCAGACGGCTGCCGTTCTCCCAGCGGTTGACCGAGGTGCGGGCGACATACAGCCGCTCCGCCAGCTCGCGCTGAGAGATCCCCTTTTCCGTTCTGAGTTTTTTCAGCGTTTCTGCAAAAAGCTTACTCATTTTTGCGCTCCTTGTGATAAACTAATTATATTTTACATAGTTTTGCGCATAAACGCAAGAACCGATTGAAAAACAGGGGGGTGACTTTCCGGCACACCCCCTTGAAAATCCGCCGAAAATACGAAATAATAGAATTGTAAAACAGAAACCTTACGTATGCAGATACCCGTTTGAGATCGTCGAGTGCCTTCGGAAAGGAGTGATCGCGGTTTGCTTAGTTATTATACCGTTTTGATCACCCTCTGCTGGATGGCGCTGGGCGTTCTTTGCGTTTTGGTACATGAAAACAGCTGGATCCCCAAAAAGGATAAACATCGCTTTTACCTGACCTACGGGATCATCGCGCTGTCCGCTCTCGCGGAATGGCTCGGGATCCAACTCAGCGGGAACACGGACGTCCCCGCGTGGGTGCTGATGATGGTCAAGTGCTTCGATTATATCCTCACGCCGATGGCGGGAGGAGCTGTCGTTGCGCAGATGAAGCTGCATAACCGCTGGTACAAGGCGCTGATGGTCGTTCTCGGCTGCAACGCGATCTTCCAGATCGTCGCATGCTTCAACGGATGGATGATTGTCGTCGATGACCAACACCGCTATTCACACGGACCGCTGTACGGCGTCTACATCGGGATCTACCTCGCGGTGATCGCGCTGACGGCGGTAGAGTTCCTGATATTCGGGTTGTCCTACCGCAGGCAGAACAAAAACTCGATGATCTCCGTATTTATTATGCTGCTTGTCGGCATCGGTCTGCAGGAGATCCTCGGCTCGGAATACAGAACAGCGTATATCGCCATGACGATCTGCGTAGCGCTGATGTTCATCCACTACGCCGAGTTTTACAAGATGGATGC
>ONUI01000036.1 GCA_900320995.1 uncultured Eubacteriales bacterium | reverse complement strand
TTATTGCTTCTGATTCTTCTCCAAAAAGTTGAGGATGTCGCCGACCGTCTCAAAGCTCGCGAGCTCCTCGTCGGGGATGACGATGCCGTGCTCCTCCTCGATGGTCATCAGCATTTGCAGGACGTCGAGGCTGTCCGCGCCGAGATCCTCTTTGATACGGCTTTCCTTGGTGATCTCCATTCCGTTCAGATGGAGCTGTTCATCCAGAATCTTCTTTAAATCTTCAAACATGTTATTCCTCCCTAAATGATATATAATGTTAAGTTCAGCGCTCATTCTAAATGCCTCCCTTAGGAAAGGGAGCCTTTATCCATTGATCTTCTCCAATGCTTTTTCGATCTCGGCGTTCATCGCGCCGGCGGACATCTTGTACGCCTGATCGATGCAGATGCGCACCGCGTTGGCGTCCGAGCTGCCGTGACCCTTGACGATAGTTTTTTCACAACCGAGCAGCACCGAGCCGCCGTAGTTGTGGTAGTTCATGAATTCCTTTTCTTCCATGAACATCTTCTTCATCAACAGCGCGCCAATCTTATAGATGGTCTTGGAATAGATATCCTTTTTCAGCTTTTTGAGCAGCTCCAGCGCCGTGCCCTCGGTCGTCTTGACCAGCACGTTGCCCGAGAAGCCGTCGCACACCACCAGATCGTATTTGCCCGACAGCAGATCGCGGCTCTCCATATTACCGACGAAATTGATACTGTCGCAGGCATTAAGCATCGGATACGCCTTTTTACGCAAGTCGTCGCCCTTTTCGCTCTCGACGCCGACATTCAGCAGCGCGACGCGGGGATTTTTGACGCCGTAGACATTTTTAAGATACGCCGAGCCGAGGATGGCTTGATGCAGCAGCATCTCGGGGGTGATATCCACGTTCGCGCCGGAATCGCAAATGCCCACGATGCCGCCGTCCATGGTGGGCAGCAACGGACAGAAGGCGGGTCGGCGGATGCCGCGGATGCGTCCGATCCGCAGGGTCGCCGCGGCGATCAGCGCGCCGGTAGCGCCGGTCGAGATCACGCCGGATATTTCCGGATCCTTGCGGAGCATCGCGATCGCCTTGATCATCGAGCTTTCCTTTTTCAGACGGATCGCGTCGGTGGGCTTATCCTCGCCGGTGATCACCTCGGGCGCATGGACGATCTCGATCTTCTCGCCCGTATAACCGAGGCGGTCGAGCTCGCTTTTTATCGTTTTTTCATCGCCTGTCAGGATCAGGCTCAGGTCATCATGCTCCTTTACGGCGAGTACCGCGCCCTCGACATTCGCCGCAGGACTTTTATCGCCGCCGAAGCAGTCAACAATCAATTTCATAACTTATCCTATCTTCTTCACATAAGCTCTTCTGCGCTTGTGCTTGACTTCCTTGAACCGCTTCCACTGGTTCTGGATGGCGGCGTTGTCCTCCAGATTCAGGTTTGTTTCCGCGTATTCGATGCTGTCATCCTGCAGGATCTTCAAAATCTCAGCGGAGATCGCCGTCGATACGCCTCGGTTGAGATAGGTCGGGTCGACTGCGATCAGTCCGAAGTCGATCACCGACGGGTGCTTGATCGCCCGCAGCAGGCGGATCAGCGCCAACGGCGTGAGCTTGCCTCGCGATTTCTGCACCGCCCTCGCGATCGAGGGGAAGCATACGCCGATACACACCGCCTTATCGTTTTCATCAAGGATGATCGCGACGTGCTTGGTGTCGACAATCAGCTTGAAACTCTTGATGATCTCGTTTTTCATCGCCTCGGTAAAGGGCACCGTGCCGTAAAGGTTCTCGTAGCCCTTATCGATCAGCCCGAAGAAATCGTCGCCGTATTTCTCGATGAATTCGTTGATATTCTTCGCCTCGCCGAAATGCAGGTTGTAGCGCTTCATGACAAAGTCCGCCATCTTGCGCATGGTGCCGTCATCCTCGTCGGGCGGATAGATCTTGCTCTCCGTCCAGTCGACTTCCTTCTCAAAGCCCAGACCCTCGATCAGCGTCGCGTAATAGGGCGCGTTGTACTGTTCTTCAAAGGTCGAGAGCTGGTCAAAGCCGTCGACCAGCAAACCCTCGCGCTCGAGGTCGGAGAAGCCGAGCGGTCCGTGGATCGTGTCCATGCCCTTTTTCTTTGCCCAGCTTTCCACCGCGCCGAAGAGCTTTTCGGCTGCCTCGGGGCTGTCGATCGCGTCGAAGCGGGTAAAGCGCACACGCTTTTCGTTGTTCTTCTGATTCGCCGCGCGCTGGATGATCCCCTGGATCCTGCCGACGGGCTTGTCACCGTCAAAGGCGAGGAAGTTGACGATATCACAAGTGTCGTTGTAGATGAAGTCCTCTTTGAACATCGACTTTTCGTCACCGTACAGCGGCGGGACGAAATACGGATTGTCTCGATACAGATCGAGGGGGAAATCGATGAACTGCTTTTGTTGTTTTTTGGTTGATACTTCTTTGATGGTGATCATAATTATCCTCACAATAATTGTAGGGCGGGGGCTTGCTCCCACCGCAACGCTTCACAAAAATCCATATGATAAGCAAAGCGGAAAAAAGGTCTGATTATTATTCACATATTCAAAGCCGCTTATGGATAGGCTTCGGCGGGAGCAAGCCCCCGCCCTACGAAGTATACTTACAGGGATCTTCTCTTGGCATGGAAGCAGACGCCAACGGTGTTGGGGCCGCAATGGCTGCCCGCGGTCGGGTTGACGTCCACGATCTCGGTGCGCAGGTCGTCGCCGTATTTTTCCTTGAGCATCTTCTCAATGCCCTCGGCGATATCGCGGCAGTCGGCGTGACCGACCAGCACGCGGTGATCCTTGACGTTCTCGCCGAGCTGATCGACGAAGCTTAACAGGCGCTCCATCGCCTTGACTCTGCCCTTTTCCTTACCGACAGAGACCATCTTGCCCTCTTCGTTCATGTAGATGATGGGACGGATGCCCAAAAGGGTGCCCATCGTGCCCGCGATACCGGACACGCGACCGCTGTGCTTGAAGAATTTGAGGTCGTCGGCAAAGAAATAACAGCCGACCTTGTTCACCTCGGTCTTTGCCCATTCGAGCATCTCCTCGGCGGTTTTGCCCTCTTTATACAGATCGCCGATCTCCTTGACGGTCATCAGGGAGCACAGGGTGATGCCCATTGTGTCGATCTCATAGAATTTGCAGTCGGGATATTGCTCCGACAGCTCCTTGACGGCGATATCCATGTTGTCAAAGGTTGCCGTCATATTGCGCGAGAAATGTACATACAGGATATCGTTGCCCGCCTTGAAATGCGGCTCAAAATACTCCTTGTACCTCTGGGTGGAGATCGCCGAGGTGTTCGGGAGAACCCCGCCGCGGAGCTGATCGTAGAACGCGTGCGCGTCGAACTCGTCAAAATCCTCATAGGGATAGGTGGTGACGCCGTCGATGGAGTACGGCATACTGATCAGATGATAGCCGAATTCCTTCGCTTCGGCAGGGGTGATATCGGTATCGGTATCGGTAAATAAAACTAACATGATAGAATCCTTTCTGTTGGTATGATAGCCTTCCCCTCGGGGGGCGCGTGCGCCTTTATCTGTGGCACTGTAATGTACTGCGGAGTCAAAAAGCCTTCCCCTCGGGGAGATTCCCCTGTTAGGGGAAATGGGCGAAGCCCAAAAGGGTTGCCGTTCCTGCAAGGAAAAGGTGTCACCAAAGGTGACGGATGAGGGGATAACCTCTCCTAATGATGTCGGACTCGGTGGGGCAATTCGTTTACCGAGAATTGAGAAAAAGTATTACACTCTTTGTTAAGATGATCTTACGGACAAGTCTGCCCCTCATCCGACCAATTTGCATTGGCAAATTGCTCACCTTCCCCCCAAGGCGCCCCCGTTGGGGGAATGTCCGCAAAGCGGACAAGGGGGGAGCCGCTTCCGGCGAGGAGAAGGCTTTTATACTCCTACGAATCTGGAATGTTATCCGTAATTGATATGGTTTTTACTCCAGTATCAAAATGTAATCATAGATCGGCTGGTCGCCGTTGACCATGATCACCTCGCTGCGCTTGTATTTCGCGCTCAGGGTGTCGACCATCTTGCGCGCGTTATCGGCAGAGGGTTCTTTGCCCGCCAAGATCAGCAGGATATCGTAGTTCCCGGCGTTCAGCTTGTCGCACAGGGCGATCATCGCGTCCTCGGCATTTGGCTCATCCACATAGATCTCGTCGCCGACAAAGCCGATGTAATCGTCCTTGACGACCTCGACCGCGCCGCCGGACACATCGCGCGACGCGCGGGATACCATGCCTGTCACCACGCCCTTGATCAGTTCGTTGAGCGACTCTGTCACCGCGTCGGGATCGCCGGCGGAGAGATCGAACATCGAGATCGCGGAGTATCCCTCGCCGATCGTCTTGGTAAGCACGATCCGCACATCGGCGTTATCATACAACTGTGCCGCCTGCTGAGCGGTCAGGATGATGTTGCTGTTGTTCGGGAACACATAGATGGTCTCGGCGCTGCATTCATCGAACGCCCTGATGAGATCCTCCGTAGAGGGGTTCATGCTCTGGCCGCCGTCGACCACGACGTCACAGCCCAGGGATACGAACAGCTCCTTGAGTCCGTCGCCCGAAGCGACGGTCACGATGCCATAGGGCTTTTGCGGCTTGCGCTTTTTGAGCTTCAACTCCTGCATCCCGTGACTGCCGTTGTGCTGGAGGGTCATGTTCTCGATCTTGGTGGTCAGGAACTCACCGTACCGCTGACAGTGATTGAGGATATCGCCGGGGCGCTTGGTGTGGACATGCGCCTTGACGATGGAGCCCTCCTTGAAGCACACCACCGAATCGCCGACCGAATTCAACCATGCGGTGAAGCCGTCGACGTCAAAGTTATCGATATCGACCTTGCTGTTCTGCAGCCGCAGGAGGAACTCGGTGCAGTAGCCGAATTCCAGCTCGCTGTCCTCGGTGAACGCGTTCAGATCGATTTGCGTTTGCTGAGCGGCGCCGTCCGCGGCAAGGGTATCGATCCGCTTGCCCGAAAGCGCCTCCTTCATGCCCTGCACGATGTAGAGCAGTCCGGCGCCTCCGGAATCGACCACACCCGCTTCCTTGAGCACATCCAGCAGCTCGGGCGTATGCTCGAGGCTTTCTTTCAGCTCGGCAAGGAGCAGCTCGAACAGCTCCTCAAAGGATCGGGGGTGTTTTTCTTCCACCTTTTCCACACCCTCGCGGTAGACGGTCAGGATCGTGCCCTCGACCGGTGTGGAGACCGCGCCGTAGGATTCCGTAACGCCCATGCGCATCGCTTCCGTGAATCCGTCCGTATTTAGATGATCGGCATTGTTCATACCCTTTGCGATGCCCGCGAAGATGCGCGAGAGGATCACGCCCGAGTTACCGCGCGCACCCATGAGCATCTCCTGTGCCGCGCTGTCGGCAGTGACCGCGACGCTTACGTTCTCCTGTGCCTTGACAGCGCCGGCGTTCACGGTCATAAACATATTGTCGCCCGTGTCGCCGTCCGGGATCGGGAACACGTTCAGGTCGTTGACCTCCGTGCGGAAGCGGTTCAGATTTTGTGCGCCGCCTCTGAGCATATTGAGGTATTGCACCCCGTCGATTGTTTGTATCATTTCAAGTACCTTTCGCAAAAATGCGGATTTTCCTTATCGTAATTGTTTTTGAAAAAGCCCAACTTATAATAGTATACTATAAAATAAGACGTATTTCAAACCTTTTGCGTAATTTTCTTATTTTGTTTGACGTCTTTCTGAAAGTGGCTTCTTGCATTTCACGCGCGTATCCTGTAAAATGAATGCAACAGCGCATGAGAGGAGTCATTATGGATACACCACGCCGTTACCATACCATTGACGCGATCCGCGGCGTCGCCGTGATCAGCATGGTCCTGTATCATTTATATTACGATATTTTCTGTCTGTTTGGCGGTCATACCGAATACTGTTGGCTCACGCCGATCTACCTGTGGGAGCGGAGCATCTGTATCACGTTCATCGTCATCTCGGGCGTTTCGCTGAATTTTTCCCGCCACGGCTACCGACGCGGGCTGATCGTCGCCGGGTGCGCGATGGTGGTCACGCTGGTCACCTATGTCATGTACCCCGATGAGGCGATCTGGTTCGGCGTACTGCACCTGCTGAGCTTTTCGATGCTGCTCACCACTGCCCTGCGGCCTCTGCTCGACAAGATCAAGCCGATCATCGGTATGATCGTATTCTTTATTCTGTTCATGCTGTGCTACGGCATCCCGGACGGTCACATCGGGCTGTTCTCCTATCCCCTGCTCCGACTGCCGCGGGCGCTGTATCAGTACAAATGGCTCTCCGTCGTCGGATTCCTGTCAAATGACTATTACTCGATGGACTATTTCCCCATCCTGCCGTGGTTCTTCCTGTTCGTCTTCGGCTACTTCCTGTGGCGTCTGATCAAAGAAAAACAGCTTGACGGGCATTTTTGCCGCAAGATCCCGGTGCTGGACTTCATCGGCAGACACAGCCTGCTGATCTATATGCTCCATCAACCGATCCTGTACGGGATCTGCTTCCTCTTCCTCGGGCAAAAATAATACTAAATTTGGGTGAGATTGCCACGACCTCGACACGTATCGAGGTCTCGCAATGACTCATAAAATAACGGCTGCCGCGATCTGCGACAGCCGTCTTTTGCTATAATGAAGCGTAACAATTATTCAATTCCGCTGAAGATCAAATCGATCGAGCCGCCGAAGTAGCGCGCCAGATCAGCCGCCATCAGGTGGGGATCTCCGTCGCCGTGATTAGACAGCATTACCTGGAAATAATCGATCTCGGGCACAAAGATGATGGAGCTGTAATACGAGGGGATATAGCCGTAATGATAGATCACCTTTTTCTCGCTTCGATCCGAGATCATCAGACCGTAACCGTAGCCCAGCTCATCCTCGTCACTGTAGCTCGTCGTCATCTCGCGATAGGATTTTTCCGAGACTACCTTTCCTTCTACCAGACCGCGGTACCACAGATACAGATCCTTCGGCGTGCTCAGGATATCGCCGCAGCCGTATTCCGCGCCCTTGACGGTGAAATAATCGCGGTCAAACTCCAACCGGTCGGTCTTCGCCACCTTGGTGATTACATTCGGATCGTAATCGTCGATAAAGGCGGAGTGCTCCATGCCGAGCGGTTCAAAGATATTCTCTCTGACATAATCGTGGTATTCCATTCCGCTCACACGTGTGACGATCTCCGCCAACAGCGCGTAGTTGGAGTCGGAATAATCATAATAATCGCCCGGTTCAAACAACAGCTCCTTGGACAGGAAGAAGGTGCGGATCTTATCCCTGTTTTCCACTGCCGTGCGATTGGGGTCGATCGTGATATCGGAGTATTCGGTGCCGAAGCAGGATACATATACCTTGCCGTCATCCGAATCTACGGAGTAATCCGGGATACCGGAGCGCTGTGCCAGCAAATGCCATATCGTGATGTCGTCGCCGTATCGGTAACCGGGGAAATACTTACTGAGCTTATCCGAAATATCAAGCTTGCCTTTTTCGGAGAGCTGTACGATCGCCGCCGCGGTAAACTCCTTGGTCAGCGACGCCACACCGTAGGCGACGTCGGTACCGTTCTTCATTGTGCCGGTCGCCATACCGGCGCCCTGATCATAGATCACGTCGTTGCGATAGACGGCATAGATCGCTCCCGAAAATTTATTATCGGTAGTATAGGATGTAAACTTGTTTTGTATTTTCTGCTTATCATTCAGGCTGAGCAAGTCAAAATGCTCTGCCTGTGCGATCATTCCCCCGATGCCCAGTGTCAGCATCAGAAAGAAAACGACCAATGCGATCAGTTTTTTCATTTTAACCACCTCCGGCAAATTTAATAATGTCAAATTTCATTCTATATAAAATCATTGTGTCATTCAGTTAAGAAAGAAGAGTCTTCTTAATGGAACGGCATGGATATGATACCTAAGATCTTTTTTTCAACCGCGATGTGATCAGCTGTGCGCACAGTCCGGTAAAGGCGCCCGACAGACACCCCGAGACCAGAAGGAACGGATAGTACAGCATGAGCTGCGGTGTGCGCAGCATAATGAGCGCCGCCGCCATCTGTCCCGTATTGTGCAAGATCGCGCCGAATACCGACGCCATCCACAGGTGCTTTTCATCGATCCACCGCCTGAGCACCAGCATCCCGGCAAGGCACAGATACGCGCCTGCCGCGCTGTAGATCAGCGCCATGAAGTTGCCGCTGAATACCGCGCCGAGCAGCAGCCGCACCGTTACCAGTGCCGCGACCTCGACCGCGCGGTAATGATACACCGCGTAGACCGTGATGATATTCGCCAAGCCCAGCTTGATGCCCGGGATCGGGAACGGGTTGGGGATCTGCAATTCGATCACAAAGATGATCAGGGCGACCGCCGTGAGCACCCCGAGCTCTGTCAGCTTTCGTACTCTCGTGCTCATACGCTACCTCGTCACCGCATCGATCTCTTGCGTGTCGTCGGTGAACTCTACCACCAGCTTGTGCGGCAGACAGACGATCGGCATCGACGCGCTCTTGAGCCATCCCATGCGCACGCAGGTTTGGTCGGGACAGTCGGCGCTGAGCACACGGATCTGATGGTCGCGGATCTCGATCGTGTTGACGTGATCCTCACAGCGAACATCAAAGGTCGTATCCTCTGCGGTATTCAGATCCGCGGAATAAACGACTTCTTCATTTGAGACAACACGAACGCGGCTTTTTGCGGGAGCGGTCCATACCATGACGGAACCCGCGATCCCCGCGAGAAATATCACGATGATAACGATGATAAAAACCCTGTTTTTCATGTTGTCCCCTTCAGGAAATCACTTCCGGTTGCTTATATGATAACATCAACACTATGACGAAACCATGACAAATTAAGGACATTCTACCACTAAAATTTCATTTTTGCAAATCTTTTTGCTTTATAATGATAAATATGCAGTGCATTGTATAATAACCATACCGATTGACTTCGCCCCGAAACTGTGATACTCTTGTGTCATGAAAAAACGGATCACCGGCGCGTTATGCGCTCTCATACTGATACTCGCTGTGATCCTCTCCTCCTGTGCGGGAACCGAGCCGCGATCCGCTTCGTTCCAGTCGATGGACACGCTGATGAGCGTCAAGGTCTACGGCGGCGACAGCGATCTGTGCGACCGACTGCAAACACGGATCGATTCACTGGACGCGCAACTGGACGCGACGGACGAGAACAGCGACGTCTATCAACTGAATCAAAACGGCAAAGCTGACGTCAGCGGCGATACCGCCGACATACTGACGCGCGCTCTGCAGCTCTCAAAGGAGCTCGACCCCGCCTTTGACATCACCGTTTATCCGGCGGTAAAGGCATGGGGCTTTACCTCCGGCGACTACCGCGTCCCCGACGATGACGAATTGAAGAAGCTCGCCGCGAAGATCGACGATACCGCTGTCAAATCGGACAAAAATACCTTTACCCTGCCCGAAGGGGTCATGATCGACCTCGGCGCGGTCGCCAAGGGCTATGCCGCCGACCAATGTGACGCGATCCTTAAAGAGGGTCATGCCGCGGCCGCGGTGCTCAACCTCGGCGGTACGATTAAACTCTACGGCAAAAAGCCCGACGGCAAGCGCTTTTCGGTCGGCGTTGCCGATCCCGACAATCCCGCGGGCTACTTCGGCTATCTGAGCTGTGAGGGCGGCGTAGTCGCGACCTCGGGCGGCTATGAACGCTTCTTTGACCTTGACGGCAAGCGCTATATCCACATCCTCGACCCTGTCACCGCCGCACCTGTGGAGAACGGCGTCCGATCCGTCACCATCCTATGTGATGACGGTTCAGCCGCCGACGCGCTGTCCACCGCCCTGTTCGTGATGGGGCTCGACAAGGCGACCGCGTATTATCAGACCCATCCCGATTTCGACTTCATCATCCTCACCGACGATGATGACCTCTACATCACCGAGGGGATCGCCGACGATTTTACCTTATCGGATGGATGTGATTTTCACATCAAGCAAGTGTCGGGAACGACGCAATGACATTTCTATAGGAGTAAACTATGCGAAAAACAACTCGTTCGGGATCGTTCTTTCTGATCCTGATGTTCAATATCATGCTCAACTTCCGCCTCACCATCCCGGGGTGGATCCTGCTGATCCTGCATTTCATCATCCCGCAGTACATCAAATGGTGGTACTGCCTCGTCTACTTCGGGGCATTCCTGCTGTACATGATCATCTGGATGCTGGTGCTGTGGGGGCTGGGCGCATGGGCAAGCTCCGTTCCGCCCGCGCCGAAGGTGCAGAATAAAAATCCCTATTCCGTCAAGGAACAGGATCTGCCGTGGAACAAGACCGATCAGATCGAAAACAAGAATCCGTATTCGGTCAAGAGCAATGAGCTGAAGAAAGACGATCCGTCCGAACCATAATGATAATGTTGAGATTACCGCGGAGCGCATTTCAGATTGTCATTGCGAGGAGGAACACAGTTCCGACGTGGCAATCTAAACCTTATCCTTTGCGCCCCGCGCAATAACGATTTGGAAAAAGGAGAATCCATATGAAAAGAATCTTTGCCGCTATCCTCTGCGTCGTACTGACGGTACTGCTGTTCACCGCATGCGGGAAAACCGACGACAAAACGCCGAAGTTCACCGCGGCGGATAAGGCAGACCGCAAGGAAGTAACCGCCGCTTTCAAAAACACCGACAGCGGCGATACGCTCGACGTCAAGCTGAACCGGGAAAAGTCATCCGATGAGAAAACCGCCCTCTACACAGGCAACGCCGATCCCGCAAAGTTCGACCGCGTGATCGTCAGCGCCGACGGTACCGAGACCATCGAGCTCGCCTATAACGACTATGTCAGAGCGTGGGATATCAGCTCGGGCAAGCCCTATCCCGGTAC
>ONUI01000016.1 GCA_900320995.1 uncultured Eubacteriales bacterium | reverse complement strand
TGATTTCTTTTGTTGGTCTTCTTCTCGGTGGGCTGTACGGTGGGCTGTACAGTATTCTGATCGGAGTTGACTGTTTCAGTGGCAACTGCAACAGAGGTTTGAGCAGTGGACTTATTCTCTGCTGCCGCGGTGCTGACGGTACCTAAGATACCCAGTGCCGAGCCGGCGCAAACGATGGATAAGATGATGCTGACTACTTTTGTTGTAACGGTTGTCTTTTTCATAACGGTACTCCTTTTCGCAATCTCTTTTTAACTTGACTAAAGTATAGCAGACAGACCGTCACAAAACAGGGACAAAAACAAGGACAAATTGAAGATTTTTAATTTTTTTTTTCAATTTTTTTAAAAAAGTTGAAATTACCACGGGCTGAACAAACGTGTTCACCTTGAAATGACTGTTTTGTATCAGGCAAAGTTTCGGCAACCCTCAGTCACCTTCGGTGACAGCCTCCTCGCCGGAAGCGGCTTCTTCTGCGAAGACAGCCGACCCTCGCCGGAAGCGGCTTCTTCTGCGAAGACAGCCGACCCTTTTGTCCGCTTTGCGGACATTTCCCCTAGCAGGGGAATCTCCCCTTGTCCTTCGGACATTTCCCCAACGGGGGCACCTTAGGAAAGGGAGCCTTGGAGGGTGACTGCGTGTCGCGCGCGACCCCTTTACCCAAGGGAGCCTTTGACAAACATACGTGTATGAGCTCGTAATAATTGGTTACATAAGAAAAACGCCCCGTCATTCAGACGGAGCGTCGGCGGTCTTTTCAGTATTTGGTTTTTTTCCGATCAGTACCGGATACAAAAAATGCAGCGATAAACCGATGAAGCCCAGATAAAATACCGGCTGCATGACCATCGACCTGATCGCGTTCGCCTCTAAGCCGATCCCGTATCCATAGAAGAGGATCGTCTCAGCGATCATGCTGAGCAGGAACAGTATGATCGCCGTCCACGGCATGATTATTCCCGCCCGCGGAAAGAACGGCAGGCGATTGAGGATGAACGCGTAATAAATGAACAGGATCATCAAAGCCAACAGCATCATAAAATACGCGGCGCCGTACAGGATGGTGTAAGGCTTGGTACCGTCAATATAATTGATCACCCGTATGACCAGACGCAGCTTGAGGACGATGATCACGAGCAGCGCGATGATGAACGACGTTCTTCGGACGATCATGAAGAGGATATGCTTTTTGCCCTTGACGCCTGTCGTCCACATATAGACAGCGAGTATCGCGAACATCAGCGCAACGACCGCGGTGATCACGATGCCCTCCGAAGATAAGCCGCGAGGAGCATCTCTTAATATGACAAACACCTGATACGCGGAATACGCGGCAAAGAACGCACCCGTCAGTATCGCGATCAGCCATCGCAGTGTAAATATCTTTTTCATAATCCCCTCCCCTAAACATTGAATCAAGCGTATAAAATAAGGACGGAAAAAACATTCCGTCCTTTGTAACATCAAAACCAGGAACCGCCGGGTCCTTTCAAATCAAAGGTCGTGAAAATACCGTAACGATTCTCTCTTTCGAGCATTCTTGACGAAACCGGTTCAGGCGGCTCCGGTGCTGCTCCGGATATGGTGATCACATCTTCTGTATCAAATTGTGTAATGATAAGGTTCGTGCGCTCATACACAGATTTCCTATCGATAGGCTCCTAAAAAAATGGATCGTTTATCCTTTACTGCTGAAAGAATACTTACGCATTATACAGTAATTTATTCTATTCTAAAATACCGAAATGAAAAAGTCAATACAAATATCATGCCGCATAAAGATTTTTCATTCATGATCTGATGCAATCGCTATCATCATCGGTCCGCTATCCTATCGACCCAAAAAGGCGAAGCATGGCAAAAAAACAAGGACTGTCGACGCTAAAAAACGTGACAGTCCTATGCTTATTAATCAGTCATCAAGCATCGGTCAGTTTAAGATCCTTTACCTTTCTGGTACCGAACGCGGTGATCGCGGCGGTGAACGCTGCCGTGATTGCGGCGCTGATCAGCCATCCCAACCAGTACGGCGTTCTGACGAACTGGGCATGCGGCATTTCGATGAACCGTATGACGATATAGCCCATCAAAGCGCCCACGGCGATACCGAGCAGGATACCGATCACCGAGGTGATGATCGTTTCGGTGTTCAGATAACGCTTGACCTCCTTGACGGTGAAGCCGTTGATACGCATGATCGTCAGCTCGCGCGTCTTTTGGTTGACGTACATCTTGGTGAT
This sequence comes from uncultured Eubacteriales bacterium, assembly GCA_900320995.1. GTDB lineage: Bacteria > Bacillota > Clostridia > Oscillospirales > Acutalibacteraceae > Ruminococcoides. Next base: position 21,374 of record ONUI01000016.1, on the reverse strand, counting down.
GTTGAGGAGGATGAAATACGCCATCAGACCCGCTATGACAAGCAGAAGAATCGCAACCTTGTTGAATACGTTGGTCACAAGCTCCAGCTTACCCTTATCCTCAGCGGCGGGAGCAAGGCTCTCGTAGCCCTTGACCTGATCGAGCTTCTCGACCAGCTGATCTTTATCCGCTCCGTTCAGATACAGGAAATAGGTGTTCATCTTAGGCTGTTCGCCGAAGTACTTTTCATAGGATGCTTCATTCATAATCATGTTGCGTCCCATATAGTTGTTGAACACACCCGCGACCCTTACCTCATACGGGCTCATGGTACCGTCGTAGATAATGATATCGTCGCCGCTGTCCTTGCCGGCGGTCTCAGTGGTTCTGCACTGGATGAACACACCGTCCTCATCGGTCGGGAGCTTGCTGTCCTTTTTCCATGTCCTGAAGTTGTAGAACTCGGAGAGCGCTTCCATATCGCCGCAGATCAGATCGGTGTACTCCACATCGCTGCCTGCCTTGAACGCGCGGAAGCCGCTTTGCGCCTTGACCCATTTCGTGCCCGCGTCATCAAGGATCGCTTCGATCTCTTTCTCGACGTCATCGGACGCGCCGGGGTTGAAGGTCAGTCTCTCGTCGTATTTGACGATCTCGCCGTACTGCTTGTCAGCGACGCTGCTGACGCTGCCGCGCAGGGTAAAGCCGATCACCAGAAGCGCACAGCATCCCGCCACACTGACGGTCGTTACGATGACACGCGCGAGATCAGAGCGCATATTACGCAGGATCAGCCTTGAATACAGGCTGCTGCCGCTCTTGGAGCTCTTGGAGCTTTTTCGTACCTCCGGCTGTTTCTCTCTCATCAGATCCATCGCGGTGGAGCGCATCAGACTCAGGCAGGAGATCGTGACTGCTACGATGGCAAGCACGATCGCCAGACCGACAGCGATCACGGAGGTGCCTACCAAAATGCCCGCGGGGAGCTTTCCGATCACATACATATTGCCGTAAGAGTTGAGCACCACGCCCTGGATCACGAAGTAACCGGCGAGGATACCGATCAGGGCGCCGACGATGGTCGCGCTGACGCCGAAGATCAGATATTTGCCCAAGATCTCACTGTTATAGAAGCCGAGCGCCTTCGTCGCGCCGACCAGATTTCTCTGCTCATCCACGATACGCTTGATCGTCGTGTAAATGACGAGTGCCGCGATGACGACAAAGAACAGTGAGAAGGTGACGCTCAGGTTGGAGATACTCTTCGCCGAAAGCGACAGGTGCATATAGCCGCCGTTCGATCCGATATCAAACACGAACCAGCTGCAGTCCTTGAGCTCTTCGAGGCTCTTCTTGGCGTCGTCGAGCTTTCGGACGCCGTCTTTATATTCATCTACGCCGTCGTCATATTCCTTCTCTTTGTCGGCAAGGGTCTCTTTACCTTCCTCGAGCGCCTTGACGCCGTCGTCATATTTTTTCTTGTTCTCGTTGTACTTCGCGACGCCTTCGTTATACTGACTTTTGCCGCTGTTGTATTCCGCGAGACCGGACTCATACTGTGAAAGGCCGGAGTAATACTCAGCCGTGCCGGCTTCATATTGCGCCACGCCGTCCTCATACTGCGCGACGGCGCTGTCGAACTTTTCCTTGCTTTCTTCGTACTGGGTCACAGCGCTGTCATATTTGGCCTTGCCCTCGTCGAACTGCTGTTTTCCTTCGTTATACGCGGCTAAGCCCTCTTGATAGAGTTCCTCGGCGGCTGCCACGATCGCCTCATAAGCCTCACGCTCCTCGGGCGTCATCTCGGCGAGTTCCTCGGGGGTTATGCTCTTTGCCTCGCTCAGCGCCTGTTCGGCAAAGTCGAGCAATTCCTTCGCGAAGCCGAGTTCTTCTTCCGCTTCATCCAGCTTTTGCTTGTTGGCGTCGAGCTCGGTTTTTGCCGCGTCGAGCTTCTCCCTGTTGGCGTCGATCTCAGCCTTTGCGGAAGTCAGCTTTTGATCGGAGGTGTACAGCTCATATTCCGCGTCATCCAGCTTGTCTCTGGAGGTGCTCAGCGTGGACTCGGCGCTGTCCAGCTTGGATTTTGAACTATCCAGCGTTTGCTTACCGCTGTCAAGCTCTGTTTTCGCGTTCTTGAGCTTTTCTTCGTTCTCGCTGATCGTGTCCTTTCCCTCATCAAGCTGTGTTTTGCCGTCATCCAGCTTTTCTTTTGCTTCGTCGAGCTTTTTCTGACCGTCGTCGATTTCTTTCTGATACTTATCCCGAACCTCCGCGGTACGCAGCGCCGCTCTTTCATCGGCGATCTCGTTGAGACGTTCCTTCGCCGCGTCGGTTTTCTTTTTATACTCGTCGCTGAAACGGCTCATGCCCTCGGTGGATTTGAGCACGACCTCGGCTCTCATGAAGCAGCCGTCCAGCTCCTCATCGTCAAAAGCGGCGGGAGCGACCAGAACATAGCGGTTGCCGGGAGCGAAATCGGGCTTTGCGAGATGATCGGGGTGCAGGGCGATACCCGTGACGGTATATTCCTTACCCTTCAGGAATTTCGGCGCGTCACCCTGCTCGTCGCAGGCGGTGACGGTATCGCCGACCTGATAGCCGAGCTTTTCCGCTACGGTCTGCTCCAGCGCGCATTCATCCGCCTTTTGCGGCAGGCTGCCCTCTACGAGCTCGGACACGTTGATCCTTTCGCTGACGGAAACGACGTTGACGTTCTCATGAACATCGCCGTTGCTGACCTTCGCGTTCGCAAAATAGATGCCTTCGACATCCCTGACGTCCTCATCCGCCGCCAGCGCGTCGATATCCGCGCCGGTCAGAAGCAGCGACGAGGTGACCTCAAAATCTCTGTAGGATGTTCTCTGGTAAAAGCTGTCACCCGCGTTCCGCATCGAGGCGGCGGAGTAACAGATACCGAGATAGGACGACGCTGCCATTGCCGCGATGAATACGACCGAAATCCACGACAAAAGGTTCTTTTTGATATTGCGCGTTGCGTCCTTGACCTGTGTTTTCTTCATAATGAACCCCTTTCCCGCCTTACCAGATCAGATCTTCGGCGTGAAGCGGGTGCATGTTTTTCTTGATGGAAGCGATCTTGCCGTTACGCACTTTGACCACACGATCCGCCATCTTGGCGATCTCCACGTTATGCGTGATCATCATGACGGTAGTGCCCTGCGTCTTGACGATATCCTCGATGGTCTGGAGCACCTCGATGCTCGTGGTATAATCCAGCGCCGCGGTAGGCTCGTCGGCAAGGATCAGCTTGGGCTTTTTGACGATCGCGCGCGCGATGGAAACACGCTGCTGCTGACCGCCGGACATCTGTCCGGGATAGTTGTTCTCACGCTGAGACATATTGACCTTGGCGAGCGCCTCCTTGGAGGACATCGGATCATCCGCCAGCTCGGCGATGAACTCAACATTCTCGAGCGCAGTCAGGTTGGGCATCAGGTTATATGACTGGAAGATAAAGCCGATGTAGTCGCGGCGGTATTTGGTCAGCTCATCGTCGGAGGGATGAGAGAAATCCTTACCCTCGATCGTCAGCTCGCCCGTCGTCAAGAAGTCCATGCCGCCGACGATGTTCATCATCGTGGATTTACCGCAGCCGGATTCGCCGAGCACCACGATAAACTCATTTTTGTAGATATCGAGGTTGATGCCCTTGAGCACCTTGAGCGTGGTATCGCCCGTCTGGAATTCCTTGGTGATGTTGCGCAGGGTCGCGAGGATCTCTTTTTTCTCCTCCAGATCGACGATCAGTCCTTTTTCATCGATCGTGATCGCCGCGAGAGAAGCCATGCGCTCGCAAAGCTGCATCTCCTCCTCGTCATACAGGGTGCCGTCGAGCTTGTTGACGATCTGGACACAGCCGATGATATCGTGGGTGTTGTTGAGCGGTACGCAGATCATCGTCTTGGTGACAAGATCGTTGTCGTCAAAGACGGTGCCGTCAAAACGGGGATCCGACGCGGCGTCCTCCACGAACATGGATTTGCCCGTCTGCGTCACGATACCCTCGATACCCAGACCGTTCTCCACACTGATGTTGGAGATATCGGCGGGCCCGATGTGGAACACGGGCGACAGCCTGTCGGTCTTTTGGTCGAGGAGCCAGATCGCTCCCGCCTCGCTGTTCAGCGTTTTAACGATGATCTCTAAGCTGCCCGACAGCGCCTCCTCCAGGTTTTCCACCTTGAGCAGCTGCGCCATGATCGCCCACGACGCTTTTGCGAATCGTTTGTTTTCTGCCATTATTTCTATCCTCCCGGAATTTTCTGTGTATGGGTTGTTATACGGTATCGGTGCTGTCGCCGTCGGCGCCGCGGTACAAAAAGCCGAGCATCGTGATATCGTCAAACTGCTCGGCGTCTCCGACAAACGCGTCGATGCCGTTGGTGACGTTCTCCAGCACCTGCTGCGGAGAAGCGTTCGGATCGCTGTTCAGAACCTCGAGCAGGCGCTCTGTGCCGTACAGCTCGTGTTCACTGTTCATCGCCTCGGCGACGCCGTCCGTATAGACGAACAGCCTGTCGCCCGGCTTCATCTCGAAATCATGCTCGCGGAAGCGGAGTCCGCGGATCAGGGATACGGGCGGTGAATGTCTGTACTCGAGGAGCTCATACGCGCCGTCGGCACGCTTGAGAACAGGGTGCTCGTGACCGGCGTTTGCCGCCTTTCCCCTACCCGTCGAAAGCTCCAGCACCGCAAGCCATACGGTGACGAACTGCTTGGGCTTGATGTTGTTGGTCTCGATCAGCTGATTGTTGACCTTTTCCAGCGCCGCGGCAGGACTGTCACCCGCCTTGAGACGGTTTTTGACAAGGATCTTTGAGATCATCATGAACAGCGACGCCGGGATCCCCTTGCCCGAAACATCGGCGATCACCATCGCCAGATGATCGTCGTCGACAAGGAAGAAATCGTAGAAATCGCCGCCGACCTCCTTAGCCGGGGTCATGGATGCGTAGATGTCAAAATCCTTCCTGCTGGGGAATGCGGGGAATGTGTTCGGAAGCTGAGCCGCCTGGATATCCTTCGCCATATTCAGCTCCGCGCCGATCCGCTCTTTTTCGGCGGTCGCGAGCCTGAGCTGTCGGATATAATCGCGCAGCTCGATGTTCATCTGCTCAAACGAATCGGAAAGCTCCTCGATCTCGTCGCCGGTATGGATATCCGGAAAAATGACCTTCTCGGTCTCCAGATCCTCCACCATTTCCTTCGCGGCGGAATTCAGCCGCTTGATCGGCATCAGCACGCCTTTTTTGGTCTTTCTGTAGTAGATCAGGATCGGGATGATACTGGATACGAGTACGATCATCAGCGTGGCGAGGTTGAAATCCACGATCTTGATCAGGAGGTTTTCGCCCTTGAACTCCGCGGCGACCAGCGCGACCGATTTGCCGTTTTTGTCACTCAGCGGTGAGAAAGCGGTGATGGTCAGCTTGTCGTTATTCTCGTCTACGTAACTGTTTTTCTCGGTATCGCCGGACAGAGAAGCCATCGCGCTTTCCTTGAAGTCTCCCTCAAACGGCTGACGAGTGCCGAGCGCCTTCCCGTCGGCAGCGTCGGTATCCCATATGATGACGCGCTCATTCTCCGAGGGTACGAAAACATACGCGCGATCCAGATCGCCCTCTGTTTGCAGCAGCTTCAAGAACTCCTGCACCTGCTGATAGTAGTCGTCCGTTTGTCCGCTCTCTTGATACCCGATCGCCTTATCACCGTCAATGATCCGGGACGCGGTGTGGGTCAGCGTAAAAGCGGTGCCGTAATGACTGTCATCAAAAACCTCGATGTAGCGCAATGTAATGCCGATACAGACAAAAACGACGATGAAGGCGAGGACGAAGATCAACCCTAAGATCGCCTTGGTAGTCAGCTTTTTTCTTTTTTTCTTCGGTACTTTACTCATGGCTGTTCTCCGTCGGTACATGGTTTTTTCTGATCGTCAGGATGTTCTTGCCGTCCTCATACGCGTAGCTCACCTCGTCCATCATCTTCTTGGTGATAAAGATCCCGAGTCCGCCCTTTTTCGCCTGTGACAAGGGACGATCCTTAGCGGGATCAGGCTTAGCCAGCGGATCAAAGGGCTTGCCGCTGTCGATGAACGAAAACGTGACCGTCAGAGGGTCGGCGCATCCGTCAGCGGTCACGGTGATCATCCCCGTATCGGGCGCGTACGCGTAGCTCGCGACGTTGACGAATATCTCCTCGGTGCAGACCTTCAACTGAAAAAGCTCAGTGTGAGAAAAGCCGAGTTCCTCCGCAAAACCGAGGACAAAGTCGTTGACTTCGCTCAGCCTTGACCTTTCGGCAGGTATCTCTAAAGCTTTCATTTTACGTCGATAATATCAACGAAGCCTGTGATGTCAAAAATATTCTTGACCTCATCGTTCGCGTTGATGACGCACATCTCGCCGTTCTCCTGCATAACTTCGGCGGCGCCGAACAGCGCGCGCAGACCTGCACTGGAGATATAGAGCATTTTTTCGGCGTCGATCACCAGCGTGGTGATCCCGTCGAGGCAGGTTTCAAATTCCTTTTCCAGTTCGGGAGCGGTGTTGGTGTTCAGTTCGCCTTCGATGGCAACGGTGAGCTTGGTGCCTTCCTGTGTTTTTGTGATCGTCATCAGATGATTCCTCCTAAAAATAAATTGAAAGCAGGACTTGCTGATACGAATGAAATTCTTTATTTCTCAACAAATCCCAAAAAGTTTAAATTGTATCTACACAATCATAAATATGATACCACACTATTCGACCCATTGCAACAGTCGGGAGCTGTGATTTTTATAATAAAACAGGATTTTGTGCACGATAAAAAAGGCGCGATCCTAAGCAGATCGTTCCCTTTGTGTTATTCGGGATATACTGTGATCACCTTGCCGACTTCGTAAGGGATGTCCACCCTTGCAATATAACGTCGGATCCATGTCGCGTCGGTGATGCTGAGACCCTCGCCGTCGACGTCGCCGTTTCGTTCAACGGTCTCGGGATCGGATATCGGCAGACCGGACAATAAGCGCTGGATCAAGGTGGCGTCCGTCACCGTGATCACGCCGTCGCCGTCCGAATCACCCAGCACATAGGTCAGAGCATCTATCACGACATACGCGATATTGTGCTCGATCGCGTAGGTGATCGCATAGCTGTCCGCAAGCCCGTAGATCACGACCTGATCGCAGTCTTGGAACGCGTCATCGGCGATCTGCGTCACGGTATCCGGAATCACGATCCCGGTCAGACTGCCGCACTGTGAAAAAGCGCCCGCGCCGATCGAGGTGATCGGATCGCCGAGGATCACCTGCTGCACCTTTGTGTTTGTCGCGAAGGCATAACCGTCGATGCGGATGATCGGAAAACCGCCGTAGTCGGCAGGAGCGGTCACGACCGCGTCTTCCCCGTCATAGGAACGGATCGAAAACGCGTAATCCTCCGTGCCGCTCACAACGCCGAGCGTCCAGTCGCCGTAGCGATAGACCGTGTCCGCGCAAAAGGACGCGCAAAAACACATCAAAACAGCGATCGAAAGTAGCATAGAAATAAACCTTTTCATAAAACCGCCTTGGAGATACCGCCACCTTGAATGATGGCGGTTGATTGATAATGTTGAGATTGCCACGTCGGGCGTTGCCCTCCTCGCAATGACAATCTGTAATGCCCTTCTCGAAACGACATCTATAGTGTCCTTCTCGGAATAACAATGGTTTTTCTGCCACGATACCGCCACCTTTGATGATGGCGGTATCTTGATATTGGTATCGTTGGTGCTTACATAGACGATCAGTGGTTCTACAGGAAGCTTTTCGGCGGATCATCCATGAAGCCGGTAGCGTCGTCTATGGGTTTTTCTTCAATCAAATGAACGCTGCCGGTCAAGATGTCGTCCGACTGAAATTCGGTGATATCCAGCTTGGTGCGAATATATGATTCTTTATTCATTTTTGCCACCTCATTCTTTCAGTAATTTGTGTATTCTGATATCGTTGTTGACCTCGGAATAGAAGTAATTCTTACCGTCAACAGTGATATAAGCGATCACGGAAAAGCTCTTGTTCCCCGCCTTGGCGGTGTCGGAGCGCAGCGTATACAGTACACGGTTGAAGTTAGAGATCGGCTTGGTCGTGTCAGTCGGCTTGCCGTATTCTAAGCGATAGGCGACCGACTCATAACTGCTGTCGGTATACGTCGAGCTTACGTTTTTGTTTATCATTGCCTGCGTAATACTGATCATTCTGTCGCGATCCGGGTCGTCAGCGCTGTCGGGGTGCTTGACCGCGACCAGACCGTAGCGGATATTCTGATCACCCTCGGCGACCATATCCTGCACGATCTTGCCGTCCTTGCTCAGGTAATTGACCATGTAGTCAAGGTATACCCAATCGTATTCATCGGAGATCATATGCGTGAAGGTCGACTCTTCGATCAGCGGCTTCCAGTCCTGATCAAGGTGATTCTCATACTGCGCGTAGACGTCGACCACTCTGTCGGTATTGCTCTGATCGAGCCACTTGCCGCGCATGAGCATACCGAAGGTACGGTTGGTTGTGATGGGCATCAAGCCCGCTTTATCGGCTGACCAGTAACAGAAGCCATCCTCGGGGATCGTATCATCGATATAGACATATTGATCGGGATCAGAGAATACCGAATCAAAGGTGACGGGCTTGCCGTACTCGACCATGGTTCGGATTCCTTTCTGCTGAACGGAACCGTTCTTCACAAAGTGATATCGGAATGTAAAGGTATACGGTTTTGTTGCCGCGAAAACTTCCAGCGTTCTGTCCGAGGACTTTGCCGTCATATTTTTCGCGTCATCCGCGGAGGTTTTCACCAGATCCCATACTACGTCGTTCTTGTAGACGGAAACATCCTGTTGATGTTGATCGTCATCATTGCCGGTGACCGCCAGTGCTGCTTTGACAAGCGGATTCTTATTGTCAAAGAGTGCTTTCGCTTCCGCTGTCCAGAGATAGGTCGGAACGCCGGGCTGATTGTTATTGCCGGAGTAGCCCAGAATCTCAGGTTCTTTCAACGACACCTCAACGGTCTTGGTTCTCGGAACACCGTAACGGTCGTTATGCGTGAATTTGTAGCTGCCCTTGATCGATGGTAATTCGGTAAGCGTATTGGTGATATCATAGCCGTCATATGTCGCGGTGTAGCCGCTGACCGGTTCTTCCTCGACGGTATAGTTGATCTTCTCACTGCTGTCGTTCTCGGTTTTATTGATCGGTTTGTTGGTGAATCGATATTGCCAGTGATCAGAGGCAGATACCGTGGTGGAAGCGACCTTTGTTCCATCCGCCAACAGGTTGACCGTGATCTTATCGGGACGTTTGCCCAGAATGTTGTTGCCATCCACCCATGTCTTAGTGCCGATGATATTGGTTTTCTGCCATGTGTTGGTGATGGTAGAGCCGAAGGCGGTAGGAGCGTAGTTGTCCTTATATTGATAGCCATCCGGGAACTCCTCATAATATAACAGCGCATTTCTCTTCACACCCTGTTCGAGCTTTATCGGTTTGGAGATCCAAATGCTGCTGTCGGCGAAATCACTTTTCTTCAGCGTGATCGGAGAATCCTTGATCTCGGCGCCCAAATAGTATACGTGAACCTTGATGTTTTCGGGACGGTCATCTGCTTTATCACCTACCCAGATCTTGGTAACCGTCAGGCTGTCCGCGGGCTCGGTAGGCGCTTCGGTAGGCGCTTCGGTTGCCTGAGTCGGCTGATCAGGCTGAGTCGGCTCGGGCGCCTGAGTGGGCGTATCGGGTGCTTGAGTGGGCTTGGGCTGATCCGGATCATCGGTGCTCGGATCACCGCCGGGTCCGGGTCCGGGAGTGGGAACAACGGGAACAACGGGAACGAAGGGAGGAATCGGGATAATGGGAACACCCGGACCATCCGGATCGTCATCATCGTCATCATCGTCCGGTTGTGTCGGCGGCTCAGTCATCACTTCCGTCGCCGGCTCTGTGACCGCTTCTGTCGGCGGCTGTGTCGCGACCTCTGTGGGAGGTTCCGTCTGGGACTGAGTCGGTTCTTCCGTCTGGCTCTTGCTGTTGATCAGATCCAAGCCGCGGTAGGTGACCGCATAGCCCGCGGGCACTTCCTCGCGGATATAATAGTCTTTATCTCGGTCGGGGCTTCCCACCGGTATCTTGAGCGACCATACCCAGCCGTTTTCGCCGTTACTGTCGCCCTTTTCTACCGTGACGGGCGAGCCCTGTACTTCTTTCTCCGTGCCGCTGTCATCCTTATAGTAGACATGGAGCTGTATGCTTTCGGGACGGTCAGATACATTATCGCCCCTCCAGTACTTGGTACCGCCGATCTGCTGAGAACGCCGATCGGGATCGTCGGGATCGCCGTCATTGGGATCGCCTTTGCCGGGATGGAACTTGATATTGATGACGTTGCAGGTCAGCTCGTAGTCATGGAGCAGACTCAGCGCGAAGCCCTTGATGCTCCAGTACTGATTAAAAGGCTCATACATCACGGGTACGCTGAAATTCAAACTATATTGGCGGATCAGCGCGTCGATGACCATTTCCATGATGCCGGTCACCAGCTCGGCGCCCGCGAAATCCATCGGGAGCTTTTGATCCGTACCGTATTTCTTGACCGTAAACTTGACGCGCCAGCGGGTCAGCGGATTCAGCGACTCAGGCGTTGCTTTGCCGACCGTCAGGCCGGATGCAAGGTACTTGTTGATCGCCGCGTCTACAGCTGATTCGGCGAGAGATGAGGTAAAGCCGCTGTCCATCGTCGAGCTGATGCCGTCCTTCACCAATCCTCTGATCGTCTGACTGGCGATCGGGATATCGGCGAGATTCAAACTGCCGACGACTGCGTTTAACGAGGGAGTGTAGAAGTTGGATTCTTCCAAATGGAAGTGCTCGGCATATTCCGACTGTACCTTGCTCTCGAGCATCAGATAGACGGAATCGGGTTTTTCACCGTCTTTAAAATTGATCCAGCGCTTGTAGATCGCGGTATCCATAACCGCGAGGTTGGTGATGTTCGTCTTGTCAGCATCATTTTCATCCTGCGCGTAGGTCACCATGTATTTCGTGGTGTGCTTCGGAACATCCTTGACGGTGTCGTTATAGCCGTCGATCTCAAAGGTGACAAAAGGCGGAGAGATCAGTGTGGTCTTAGCCAGACCCTTGACCCAGTCGATGCTCGGCTCAAACTGCCACATCACCTCGGGGTTGGACGCCGATCTGATCAGCTGCTTGATAACAGGTCTGTCGTAATCCCATGTATCATAGATCAGACGTTCCTTGACCTTATCCTGAAAATCATCATCACTCGGATCGAGCTCTTCGTCCTCAGCCTTCTTCGGACCCAGCTCGCGGATACGATATTCATATGCTTCAATGCTGCCGTCCTCATCGTCTTCATATCCCGAGGGGACTTCCACGAATTGGGTATGCCACCCATTCGCATCACTCAGCGTGACGATCTGCAGTGTCTCCCAGCTGAAGACGCCGGTCTTTCTCTGCAGGACGACCTGAATGGAGCCGGGCTTATCCTTATTGAAATGGTCGATATCCCATGTTTTTTCAACGGTATAGTTAACGTTTTGGATTTCGATCCCACCTTCTTCGGGATCGAGCGGTACAAAGGGGATGCCTGCTCCTATGATCTTGCTTTCGAGAGTCGTACCGCGGTAACCGTAAACGGTGACGTTGGGACACTCTGAGATTGCAAGAAAACCAAAATCAAAATCAGATCTTTTCGAATAAATCGTGATCTTATTCAGGGCAGGGCATTTATAAAAACACCCGGTTTCCAGATATTGAAGTTTATTGCCGATCGTCACCTCGGTAAGGTTCTCACAATTAGCAAAGGCAGTTCCGATATGACTGATATTATCCAACATGATGACGTTTCGGATCGTTGAATTACCCTTGAACGCATCTTCCCTGATGATATTAAAATCATTGCCGCGCAAATTTTCGTCCGGATAATTATAGGGTACCCTATCCGGCACAAGCACATTTTCGTCATTACCGTTGTAGCTGATCAGCTTTATGTGTCCGTCGTCTATGCCGAAGGTAAAGTACGGCACACAGAGGAAATCCTGGAGTTCATCCTCCGGGATCTCTTGTTCTCCGTTTGCGTCTTTGAAATACTTTTTGCACTCGGGACAATACCAATACTCCTTATTGCCGTGCTCCTCCACGGTCGGGTAGGTCTTTTCATGATGCTCAAGCTGATGCAGCTTAGGAATGCTCTCTGTTTTGACGTCCGTATAGGTCTGACCATTAAAGTTGACGGTAGCGGTTTACTGTCTCTCACCCGCTTGATGATCGGTCAGCTCCTTGATGACCTCGGAGGTGATCGTTGCCTCGACCGTCTGTGTATCATCATCGTGAGTGCAGGTGAATACAGCTGTCGCAGAAGCGGTGCCCTCCCAGTTCCATTCGGGTTCGTCGTAGATATGCTCGAGAGCTGCAAAGCGAATATTAGTCCATTCAGTGAACAATTCTTCTACTTTTGTATCGTGGTAGCCGTAAATGGTGAGATAGCGTCTGTCTATTTCGTCAAAAACACTGGATCCGAACATAAAGTTTTCATCTTTTGAATAGATGGTTACTTTTCCCAGCAACTTACATAACGCAAAGCAGTCGCGATCTAACCTGGTAATACCGGTGCCGATAGTCACTTCTCGGAGATTGGAACACCACGCGAAGGCATATTCTTCGATCCTTTTGATCGTATCGGATATCATAACGGTTTCCAATATATATCTATCTCTGAATGCGCGTTCACCGATGATCGAAATTGTCTTGCCGCGCCACTCTTCAACAGGATAATTATCGGGTATCGTTTCCGGCACGATGACGTTTTTATCTTGGCCGTAGTAGTATGCAAGCACATAATCTCCGTCGTCGTTCTTCTCGAACACAAAATAAGGCATGATCACATCATCCTCTGTGATCTCCGTCTCCCCGTTTGGGTCAGAGTAGTATTTTCCGCACTCGGGACAATACCAATGCTCGAACCAGCCGTTGTTTTCCACTGTCGGGGCAGTCCGTACCCTATGCACTAACTGATGTGCTTTGGGGACCACCACCGTCTTTTCGTCGGTATAGGTCTTGCCATCAAAGGTGACGGTCGCGGTGTACTTCCTCTCACCATCCTCCTCATGAATTATCGGTTTGGTATCTACGTAAGTAACGGTCGCATTGATCGTCTGTGTATCGTCTTTACCTATGCAGGTGAATGTGGCGGTCGCAGAAGAGGTGCCATCCCAGTTCCATACGGGTTCGCCGTAGTAGTGACCGAGGGATTCAAAGGGGATCTCATATTGGTTCGCATACTCTTCTACTTTTGTACCGTGGTAGCCGTAAACGGTAACTTTATCGCTGTCCTGGAAAGAGCTGGGCCTCATTTGGAAGTTTTTATCTGTTCTCTTGATCGTGACCTTGGTCAGATTCGGACAATTCGCAAAACTGGTATCCCCTAACCAGTCGACTCCATTTCCGATCATAACCTCTGTCAGCTGTGAGCAATCCTGAAAGGCGTAGCTACCCACATGGCCGATACTATCAGGGATCGTGACATTCTTGATAGTGGTATTCCCTTTGAACGCTCCTTCTTTGATGATGGAAAAAGGTTTTCCGCGCAGAGATGTGTCCGGATAATCCTCGGGTATGACGGTCGGAATGGTGATATCTTCATCATTGCCGTTGTAGCCTGTCAGCTTATAATGCCCGTCGTTGCTGTACTCAAAGGTAAAATACGGAACGAGAACCTTCGTCGAATCTGTGATCTCGTTCTTCCCGTCTGCGTCGGAGAAATATTTTCCGCATTTGGAGCAATACCAATACTCAGTATTACCGTTGCTGTTCTTTGTCGGATCAGATGCGGGGACATGGATCAATTCATGATTGCATATCTCTACCACATTATAATTGTGCGTGGTAAACCATGTGTAAGCCGGTGACTCCTTGGTGCAGCAGATGGTTGTCGTCAAAGGGAAGCAACCGTCGCGGAAGTTCTCAACACTGTCGGGGATCGTAACCTCAGAAAGCGAAGTACATCCCGCGAAAGCGTCTTTGCCGATTGTGTGAAGCTTTCTGCCATCAGCAAAAGTAACCTTCGTCAATTCTGTGTGATCCTTCAAAAGGTCTTCATTAATAATTTCGATATTAGAAGGGAATGTAATGGAAGTGATGCTTTTTTCGGAAAAAGCATTCGAATAAAAATCGACTACCGATTCATTCCCCAGCATGTTTGGGATCTCGACATTTTCATCATCGCCGAGATATTTAACGATCGTAGTCCCATGTTCGGGAATCGCCATATACTCCCAAACGCCGTCTTCTGATACTTGGGCGCGGGTCCTGACCGGAGCGATGGTGAACACGCTCAATATCATCACAAGTGATAACAGGATACTGATGGTTTTTTTGATTGTTTGCATAATATCACATCCTGATAGATATTTAGTATAGTATAGCACTAAAATACCGTAAAATCACTGAATTTATGTGGATTTCGACTGATTTTTTTTAACATTCATCTATGTTGTTTGTCGATTTTTGATCATGCGTCATGATCCTGTATCATCTTTGTGACCTCAAGCTGACCGAAAGGAGCTCTGTGACAGGGCAAAGAAGACTCTACGGGGTATACTTTGTACTTGACAAACGCACAAAACGCTTTTATGATAATCAATAAAAGCACGGAAAGCAGTGATAAAATGCAAAAAATACTGGTACTCGATTTCGGCGGTCAGTATATACAGCGGCGTCATCTTTACGGGCGGTCCCAACAGCGTGTCCGACCCCGCCTCTCCCCACTTTGATCCCGCGATCCTTGACGCCGGCATCCCGATCCTCGGCATCTGCTACGGCTGTCAGCTGATGGCGCACATGGCGGGCGGCATGGTCGAGGGCGCCGAGGACAGCAGTGAATACGGCAAGATCGAGGTCTACGCGCGCAACAACATCCTTTTCAACGATGTTCCGTCCAAAAGCGTCTGCTGGATGAGCCATCACGACTACATCCCTCACCCGCCGAAGGGCTTCACCACCATTGCGATCACCGACAAATGTCCCACCGCCGCGATGTGCGACGAAAGCCGCCGCCTCTACGGCGTGCAGTTCCATCCCGAGGTCACCCACACCGAATACGGCAAGCAGATTTTGCACAACTTCCTCTATGATATCTGCGGCTGCAAGGGCGACTGGCAGATGGACAGCTTCATCGAAGAAACCGTCAAAGAGCTGCGCGATACAATCGGCGACAAAGGAGTGGTACTCGGTCTGTCGGGCGGCGTAGACAGCTCCGTAGCCGCCGCGCTGCTGAGTAAGGCTGTCGGCAAACAGCTCACCTGTGTTTTCGTCGATCAGGGGTTGATGCGCAAGGACGAGGGCGACTTTGTCGAAGAGACCTTCACCAAGCTCTTTGACATGAACTTTGTCCGCATCAACTGTCAGGATGAATTCCTGTCAAAGCTCAAGGGTCTGACCGATCCCGAGGATAAGCGCGTCGCGATCGGCACGGAGTTCTACCGTGTGTTCTGGGACAAGATCCGCGAGAGCTTCGGCGACGGATTTTTCGCGCAGGGCACCATCTACCCCGACCGCATCGAAAGCGGCAAGGGCGATGCTTCCAAGATCAAGACCCATCATAATCAGGTGGGCATCCCGAAGGATATCCGGTTTGAGGGCGTGATCGAACCGCTCAAGGATCTCTTCAAGGATGAGGTCAGAGCCGTCGGCGAAAAGCTCGGACTCCCCCACGACCTCGTCTGGCGCCAGCCCTTCCCCGGTCCGGGATTGGGCGTTCGCGTGATCGGCGAAGTCACCGCCGAGCGCGTGCGTATCCTGCAGGAAGCCGACGCAATCCTGCGCGACGAGATGGACAAGTGCGGCTACGCGAGCGAGATGAGCCAATTCTTCGCCGTCCTCCCCGGCGTCAAAACCGTCGGCGTGATGGGAGACGAACGCACCTACAGCGAACTGGTCGCGATCCGCGCCGTCACCACCGATGACTTCATGACCGCCGACTGGGCAAAGATCCCCTACGATATCCTCGGCAAGGTGTCCAACCGCATCATCAACGAGGTCGACTGCGTCAACCGCGTCGTATACGATATCACCAGTAAACCTCCCGGCACCGTGGAGTGGGAATAACGATTCGTTTCCTCCGTTCCTTCTATCCATCCACTTTTTCTGATAAATGATAAACAGCGGGTCAGACGCCTGTATGCGTCCGATCCGCTGTTCGTTTTATATTCGATTATATCTCATTAAGCCAACACTTTCCCGTCACCTTAGTCGGGACAACAATCCGTATAGATGATCACCTTATCTTCTGCTTTCAACGAAACGTCGATCTCAGTCAGATCGCCGCTGAAGATGACGGTTTCTCCGCCCGCTTTTCCATAGCCGAGAACCAGCGCGGGACGGTGCTGATCCGAGGCAGCAGACGCTTCAAACACGGCGCGTACCAGATCATAGGCCGTACACGCGGGAGGGATCTCACGGAAGAAGGACGAGACCTTTTTCAGCTGCGGCTTTCTGCTCTGGCCGTTCGCCTGATCCGTCGAATAACGCAGCAAGCCCTTATAGAAGTCATAGATCGACTCCTTCTCCCCCATTTGTGTGATGATATTGCCCGTAAAGCGGTTGCTGATCACCGCTTCGACATGACGGTAGCCCTTGACGATATCATAATGTCCCGGATCGGTGATCTCAACGATCGTTCTCACCCTGTTTTCATCATAAGAGGGATTTTTGCGAAGTGTTTCACGGATGAAGTCCTGAATATAGACCAGATACATCAAAGCCGAAGAGTCGGCGTTTTCATCAAGCTCCGTGTCGTCGGAGAGGATCAGGATGCTCGTTTCTTCCGGAACGTTGAACAGCAGGCGATCCAAGATTTCAATGGTCTTATCGATATGATACATATCCAGTTCGGCGACCTCTTCCACAAAAGGATAGCGTTTGTATTGATCCATCCGCTTGAGGCTGTCGGCTTCATCGATCACGGTGACCTTCAAGTCGGTTTTTCGATCGGCGCTCTGACATGACAGGTAAGCTTCGTAACAGCTCATGATCTCTTCGATCTTGCTGTTGTGCCCTATCATGATCACGCGTTTACATTCACCCTGCGGGGGGTTCAGCGCAACCGTACAGCCCGGGTTTTCGCGCTCACGCGTTTTGTTGATATCCTTCTGACTGTCCGCCACAAAGCAGAACCAGCTCTCGCCGTTATGGGTGAGCAGCGTGAGCGGAATGGCGTTTTCGTGCGTTGCGAGATACTCCCGCATATAGACGATCTCATCCTCCGTTTGCACAGGCTCGGTATAAAACGCCGCTCCCTTGTTGGAGAACAAATCATCGTAAACATACGTCAGCTCCGGCGTGATGGACAATTGAGCCAACAGCTGACCGAGGAATTCTTCGACGTAAAACATCACGATATTACAGTTTTCACCGAGATTCTTAGATTTGATGATCCGCTGAACGATATCATACGTCCACGGATCGGTGATCTCAACGATGATATTCTGATGATGAGCGGCATTTCCCGCCGACACGATATCCGCCGCCTGCATCAAGGCCTTGACAGCCTGAGGATTGCCCTCCTCCAACCGGTTGCCGTCCTCGTCGACAGAATCCGACGGATCGTTGCACAGGATCATGACAGCCTTCGCCAGATCGATCCTGATATCCTTGAGCTGTGTTTGAGAGAAGATATTGCCTTCGATAACGATAAAGGTCACGTTGTTGCCGAGTTTGTTGTTCCTGAGATAACGCCAACGGGCAAAGAAGCTCATAGCGTCTGCTTTTTTATAAACAGCCTCATTTTCTTTTTCGATCGTATAACGGAGTCTGTCTTCGATATCCTTTTTGATCTCGTCACTGCCCGATTCAACCAGTGCTACGACCGTTTCTTTGTTATCGCTGTAAAGCAGATCGGTGACGATCTCGGACGCACGCGCGTTCCAGTTCAGGATGACAGTGTGATCGGAAAGATAAAGCCTCGTATTGCCCGCACTCGCTTTTTCAATAAAATCATTGACGATATTGGTCAGATAACCGATCACCGCACCGGTGAAGGTGATCATACCGATGATGATGACCGCCAGACAGGTCAGGGTGCAATAAACAGCACGTTGAACAGGATGATCAAGACCAACACCACACGCTTCGGATGCTTGGCGACCTGAATACTCAGCCATTCTCTGATTTTCATGATACAAACCTCCTGCAATGATCACAAATATTTGCATGATAATTCAAGAATCATTGTACATCCTAACATCAAAAAATGCAAGTAATCATCTATTATTATTTATGAACCGGAAATTCGTATCATCTTAATAGTTAATAAAAAAGCCCGCTAAAAGCGGACTGTTGCAATATCAACAGACTGTTGAAAATGAGATTCTTTTGTAGCTCCCCCGGTGTTGCGCCTTACCAAAGCCGAGATTAACACCAAATTATAAATGTAAGAAAATAAAAATACTCACTATCGAATGTTGGCATCTTCCTATTTTCACACCCCGTCGCCAAGGCACTATTTTCGGCACTACAGGGCTTAACTTCCGTGTTCGGGAGAAGCGGTCTCCGAAAAGCCCCGCTTTTTGGAGAAAGGACGAGGGACGGAGCGATACGAGAGCGGATCGCAAAATCTGCTCTCAATGAGCAAAGTCCGCGAGGACGCGGGGTGGACCCCCTGCGTCATCAACAGGCTGTTGATAGTGACATCTTTTGGCTCCCCCAGTTGGGCCTTTCCTGCGACAACTCGGTTAACAGCCGACTGCTCTGGAGCTTTCTGTTAACTAAAAATACTGATTTTATCAATAAATAACACCTTTTTCATAAAACTCTTTGACGATGATCCAATTATTCTGTTTTGCAGCGAATTCATGACATGCCTTTTTCTGCATCGGGATATCATCATCGTCGACCTGATTGTTGTTCGAAACGCGGTACAGACAATATACCTTTTTGAAGGCCTTATCTTCAATTTGCTCGACCTGCTTTTTTCGTCTTTGCAACAGCTTTTCTTTATCGATCATATTTTGACCTGTATCTATATTTGATATAACAAATAAATCTATTGAAATAAATCGATTTCTGTCAGCTCGGCAGGGTACAAATGATTCTCAATTGATCATCGGGCGTTTTTTGTGCCTTGATGATGCCGCCGTGCTTTTCGGTGATAGCTCTTGCTACCGAAAGCCCAATGCCGAAGCCCTTATTTTCATCCTTGGAACGGGATGTATCACCGCGATAGAATCGATCGAACAAGCGCGTCAGCGCTTCATCGCTCAGGGGTTCCTTCATGACGTTTTCCGTTTTCAGAACGATATTCTTACTCGATTTACTCAGTGACACATGAATGTCGGTATCTTCAGGCGCGTACTTGACGGCATTTTCGCAAAGAATACTGACAAGCCTTTTGATTGCTGCTTCATCGCCGCAATATGTCAGATTATTCTCTGCGTTGACAATCATGTTCTTCCCAATGAATTCCGCCATACTGACAAATGGCTCCGCAACAGCATTTACGGCATTTGACAGATTGAATTCGTTTCGTTCAAAAGCGGAATCCGTTTCATCCATGCGTGACAAATACACCAGTTCATTCACCAGCTTACGCATATCGGCAACCTGCTTTTGCGTCCCCTGCACCCACTCGTTCGCTCCGATATCCATTGATAACACATCCATGTTGGCGGAAATGACAGTGAGCGGCGTTTTCAGCTCATGCCCTGCGTCGGTAATGAATTGCTTTTGCCGTTCAATATTATCCATCATCGGACGTATCGCTTTCTTGCTGAGGAGCGATACCAGCAGCCATGATAATAAGATTCCGACAAGGCAAGCACCTATTGAAATGATCAGAAGCGAAAACACTTTTTCTCTTTGTGATTCAAAATTAAGAAAGACGGCTGCCTTAGAACCGTCTGATTTTTCAGTCACCTGATACAGATAGTTCTTGGTATGACCTGACAAGGTATCGGACGACAATACGTCATTTGCAATCGTTAAAAGCTCATCGTCGGTGTATTCGGTCTCCTTGGAGTCTGCGCCGAGGAACAGCTCGCCGTCGGCGCTTTGTATCGCAATAAAGTATCTTGATTCCTCGACCTTTGTATTCATATGATGATTATTGCCTTTTTGCCGAGTTTGCGGAACGCTGTCATCGGAAGCCGTTTTCCCGTGATGATTTTCACCGTTCTGGCTATCGGTTTTGCCGTACGCTGCATTATCATTTTCGACTATATAATTCATCGTTTCTTTTAGCTCGGCAAAAGTATTGACATAATGGACAGCATTGATGACGCCGGCAACAAGAAGCATTGCCAGCGTCAGCGCCAATAAAGCGATTTTGATAAAGCGCTGTCGGATTTGTTTCATCATAGTGTACTCTCCAGACTGTATCCGACGCCGCGGATCACTTTGATCTTCAAGTGTGCGCCAATCTCGGTCAGCTTTTTGCGTAAGGTTGAAATATTCACCCAGACGACGTTGACTTCTGCGTCGCTGTCCCAGCCCCAGATGCGCTCCATGATCTGATCGATACTGAGTACTGCTCCCGGATGCTCAACAAGCAATTCTATCAGCTGGAACGCCTTGTTGTTCAAACTGACACTTTTCTTCCCGCAGGTGATCGTCATAGCAGATTTGTCAAGCTCAATGTCAGCGTACTTGATGACGTCATGCTGATAATCCACCTTGCGCCGCAGCATGGCGCGAATACGCGCGAGCAGTTCGGAGGCGGCAAAGGGCTTCGGCAGATAATCGTCCGCTCCGGTATCAAGCCCTTCGACTCTGTCCTCTATCGCGTCGCGGGCAGTGAGCATCAGCACGGGAGTCGAGATACCCTTACCGCGCATCCAGGCGAGCACTTCGATGCCTGTCTTCTTCGGCATCATCCAGTCGAGGATCACGCCGTCGTAGTCGCCCTGTTCGATATAGTCGATCGCGTCCTGACCGTTATAGACCGTGTCGACGGAATAGCCGGATCGTTCCAAAAGTGTTTGGACAGCTTTGGAGATATCGCGGTCATCTTCGGCGAATAACAAGCGCATAAAGGTCACCTCCAACATATGTTAAGTATAGCAGAACAAAGTCGCAACTGCAACAATCAAAAACAGAATATACACGCATAGCTGTACCCACGGCATCGCCTTGCCGAGCTGTTTGTTGATCTTGCCGCTGAGCGCGCCCGATAAGCCGAAAACAACCAGCATGGGCGTTAGGGAGCTTGCCAGTGCAAACGCGGCGCCGAGCAAAACAGCTGCGGGCAGCGACAACAGCATCGCGTAACCGGCTACCATCGTCAGCGGAACACACGGATAAGCGCCGTAGGCCAGCCCGACAGAGAAGGATGGGATCAGGCGA